>JANNRD010000703.1:0-6820 GCA_031401095.1 Acidobacteriota bacterium | reverse complement strand
ACCGCTATGAACGAGTTCAGGAAGCTGTTCTTTGCGAGGTGGGGTGACGCCGACTCATACGGGCACATGAGAAACACCGCCTACATGAATGTTTCCGGCGATGTCCGCATGATGTTCTTTGCCGAGCACGGCTTTCCAGTCCACGAGTTCGAAAAACTGAAGATTGGCCCGGTCATCATTCGCGACGAGATCGAGTATCTTCGCGAAATCCGACTGCTGGAATCATTCACCGTCAGCCTCAAGCTCATGAGTCTGAGCAGCGATGGCTCAAAATTCTGTCTTCGTAACGAGTTCTTCAAAGAAGGTGACCTCCGCGCGGCTCAGGTAACCGCCCTCTGTGCCTGGCTTGACCTCGCTTCAAGAAAGCTGTGTGTGTGTGCCTCCTCAAGGACTTACCGCGGCGCTCAATTCACTCCCGAAGTCTTCAACGTTTCGCGTGCTCGCGACATAGCCAGAGTTTCGATGTCCAACCTGACGAGCCTGATGGGTCGCCTGCGCACCGGGTTCATCCGCTTTAATAGCCGACGAAAGCCAGGTTCCAGTAGCGATGTCGAAGCCTGGCACCGACGTGCCTGCTTTCGACGCGGGATTCTTACCCGACTTGAGAGCGGTTGGTAAGCCTTTCCACTAGAAGACCAACTTTAAGCCCCACAATATCTGTCGCGGATTGAAAGCCGATGTGAAGCTGAGCGGGTCACCACTCCTGAAGTTACGGTCCCGCAGCCCAGTGAGCCGCACTGTTCCGGCACTGTAATCCGCCGCCGAAAGCGACGAGGGGAAGGTGAGTACCCCAGTGGGCCCGACCGTCACCGGTAATAGCTCGTTGACGGCGGCGAAGTTCGTGCGATTGAAAAGGTTCGCGGCATCGGCGCTGAGCTCGATCCGCAGAGGGCTGTCCTTCTTGAAGCGGAAGGCCTTACTGAGCCGCAGGTTGACGCTGCGGTAGTTCGGCCCGATCCCGGTGTTGCGGCCGATGGAGAAGAGGCGATCGGTCCCGCCTCGCGTGTCACCATTGATGTCGGTGCCCGTCCGCAGCGTGAATGGAATACCGCTGCGGATGAAGATGCTCGGACTGAGGCTCATGTCGGCAAAAATCCGTGAGAGCGCATGCTCGCCGGTACCGGCCTTGAACGGGCTTTGGAAGACACCGCTGACGACGAAGTTGTGCCGGACGTCGAAGGTCGACAAAGAGCGCTCCGTACGGAGTCGGGTGGGGAAGGGAGGCGCAAAGGCCGAGTTGAAATCGGTCTGATCGTCAATTGCCTTGCTGAAGGTGTAGTTGGCCTGGAAATAGAAGTAGTTGCTGAAGCGCCGTGTCAACGAGACGGTCATCCCGTGGTAGATCGAGCTGCCCCGCGACTGGTAGTCGGTGAACTGTGTGATGCCTGCATCGTTCACCCGTCCGCAGCTCGTGTCCGTGCTACACACGCGATAGAGCGGGCCGAGGCGTGCGTCGCGCTGCGAGAGTGCTGTTAAGTTGGCTGCAGTCGCAGGACAACCTGGCGTACCGGCCTCGCAATAGTTGAGCCCGACCGGTTGTTGGATGTGGAGGCCGTGATACATCTGATAGGCGATCTCAATGCTGAGATTGCTGGTGATCTGGCGCTGAATTCCGAAGTTGGCTTGGATCGCGTAGTTGTTCTTGTAGTCCGCGTTGAGATCGAACAACACGCGGCCCGGGGCCCCAGCCGCGGTCGAGATGCCCAGCGCATTGATGTCAGCCTGCGTCAGAACACTATAGGGATACTTGCCCTGCGCGATGCCTGCTTGATAGACACCCGCCGCGCTCGCATTGAAGACGGTCGGCAGGCCGGCATTGCCCGTCCGGACAATCTGGTTGATGTAGTTGCCGCTCCCATTGAGCACGCTGGTGTACCCGGGAATCTGCACATAGATCGGCGAATAGAAAAGCCCGCTCCCGCCCCGCACCACCGTCTTGTGATCACCTGTCACGTCCCACGCGAAGCCGAAACGCGGTGAGAAGTAGGCGTGACGCGGGACTGGCTTTGGCTCGCCGTCCCAATCAATCCGGCCACCGACGTCGATGGTCAGGCGTGGATGGACTTTCCACGTATCCTGGACAAAGCCTCCAAAGTAGTGGCCCGTACCAAGCCACGTCGAATTGTTGAAGCCTTGCCGGTAGATGAGCGGCAAATTGAAATTGAAGTTTTGCAGGGGGTTTAACTGCGGAACGGCGGTACCCGCAGCAGCGAGAAACGCCGCTCGATCCGAAGCCGGTACCGCCAGTGTGGTAGGGTACAGGGCGCTTGACTGGAATTGGTATTCCCCGGCAAACCAGAGATCGTTCCGGAAATTGTAGCTGACGGGGCGATACGACGCTCCGAACTTGAGGGTGTGGTTACTCCGCTGCCAGGTCAGAGTGTCTTCGAACTGGTACCGGTTCTGGCTGACGATGTAGGGAGCGCCGAAGGTCCGGCCAAACCCCGCCAGACCGCTGATGATCACGGACACGCGAGCTGGCTCGGGCGGGGCGGTGACCGCCGAGTTATTAGGCGAGACTTGCCCCCGCATCTGATTGATCAGATTGCCCCCAAAATTGTGAATCCAGCTGACAACGGTCGAGTAGTCGCGGTAGGTCAGGTCAGAGCTGATGGAAGGGGATGTGCCGTTACTAGAGCCGATGTCATTGGTATAGTTCCGTGACAGCGTGAATCGCCCGTTGATCGAGTCCCGGTTTCCGATCTGGTAGTCCACGCGTGTGCTCCACGTATTGAACCGCGACAGACCATTGAACGAGCCTTCGCTCTCGCGCAGGATTTTGAAGGTAGTCGGAAAGGTAGTCGCGTTCGTGGTCAGAGCGCTGCGCAGATTGGCGGAAATCCGCCGCACGTTGGCATCGGCTGAGGCATCGAGCTGGGCGAGCAGCGTCGCCTGGGCCGTGCTGGGTTGCAGCAGACTGCTCGCGGTGTAGGTGCGAAACCGGGCGTTATCCTCTTTCTGATACTCGTAGTTGGTGAAGAAGAACAGCTTGTTCTTGACGGCCGGGCCGCCGAAGGTGAAGCCGGGGTAGACTCGCTGAGTGAAGGACTTCTTCCCAGGCGTGTTGAAATCGAAGGGATCGCGCGCCGAAGTCCTTTGGGAACGATAGTAGAGATAGGCGCTGCCGTGGAAGGTGTTCGTGCCGCTCTTGGTCACGATGTTGACCGCCGTGCCGGCAGTAAAGCCGAACTCCGCCGTGAAAGAGTTGCGATTGACCTGGAATTCCTGGATCGCTTCGGGAGTAATATCAAAGCGAACATTCCCGGAACCGTACTCATTCTCCCCTCCGTCAACGGTGATCAAGTTGTTGCGTCCGTTGGTGCCGCCAATTGAGAAGCCGGAGGTATTGAAGCCGGTAATGCGTCCGGCGAGTTGGGCCCGTGGGGCGTTCGAGTTGGCCACGCCCGGCAAGGTGTAGACATACGCCTGGAAGTTGCGGCCGACGTTGGGCAGGTTCTCCACCTGTCGGCTCTCGATAGTATTCGCCTGTTGCGTGCGCTCGATGTCGATCAGTGGCGCGGAGGAGGTCACGGTGACGGTCTCAGTTGTCACGCCACCCACTTGCAGCTTGAACTCGAATGTCGCCGTCTGTCCTACAGTGAGCTGAACTTCCTTGAGCACAGACTGCGCAAAGCCTCGAGCTTCGACCTTGATCTCATGGATGCCGGGCCGCAGCAGCGGGGCTCGAAACTCACCGCTCGTATCGGTAGTAGCGGTGCGAGTCGTGCCTTGAGCGAGGTCCTTGATCGTGACTGTAGCGTTTGGGACAGCCTCACCGCGCGGGTCGGTCACTGTTCCCTTGACGGTTGCGGACGAGGCATCGGCCTGCGCGCGGGCCGAGACGGTCGCTGCACAAACAAATATGAGCGCGATCAGCGCCCGGAACAGTGTCTTGTTCATCGTTGTCCTCCAGGAATACGTACCGGCGGTTTGAGATGTCTTCCACGCAGTGCTCGACGATGAGGCACGCCGCAGAATCGCGGGAGACTAAAGCCTTCTGAGTTGCGGTGTGACTACCATATCGCCCGACACCTGAACGGCAATCGAGACGGGAGCTATCACGGCAGTCTACGCGGGGCTTTCAGCGAATGAATGAGCGAATGCGCTGTCGCAGGATGAGCCCCGTCGTTCTTTGGAAAAACGAACAATAAAAACCCAAAGCAGCCACCTGCCGCTTTGACGATTGTTGACGGTATAGCAGGAAGCAGACAGGTCGTCAACCTTCGAGAGTTACCGTGTAATTGACAGATGACATGTCCGGTCGAATTAACAAGTGACATGCCCGTTCCACTGCGGCTCTTGTGTAGTGCTTCACGAGTCTCCTCCTTGAAGCACCCACTTTGCCGCCCAAAGCGGACATTTCACTAGTCAATTTGGCCGGACACATCATCTGTCAACTACACGCAGATACGAGATGCTGGCATTCCTCTCTTGACAGTAGTAGTCTTTCGGCTCTCGAACCCTATTTTTTCCGGGAGACAATCACTGAATCAAAGGATCTTCGGCCTATCCTGGCCATCTGAGGGTGTCAGGAAATGGCAGATGGCAAGCTCGGTCACACTGGTATCAATGGAAGCAACTCGCATCTCAAGACGGGAACTGTTGAAACGCGGCATGGTTACACTTGGTGTAGGAGGCGTCATGGCATTTGCAGAACCACCGACCGGATTAGCAGCGGAATACGTTGAGCACGACGCACTCGGTCTCGCCGACCTCATTTCGAAGAAGAAAATTAGTCCACTCGAGCTCCTCCATGCGGTGAGGCAGAGGGTGGAGATTTTGAACCCCCGCTTGAATGCCTTCAGCCAACTGTTCTTTGAGGCTGCAGAGGCGCAGATCAAGGCAGGATTGCCAAACGGGCCATTTGCCGGTGTCCCCTTTGCCCTGAAAGACATTCATCTGCAGATGGTGGGGACAAAGACGACATTTGGCAGCCGCGTCTACCGCGACTCCGTCGCAACAACCGACAGCACGCTCGTTGATCGCTACAGGAAAGCGGGGCTGGTTATTTTCGGTAAGACGACAACGCCCGAGTTTGGCCTGACAACGACGACCGAATCGGTCCTCTACGGCTCGACGCGCAATCCGTGGAATCTCGAGCGAACCTCGGGAGGCTCATCGGGCGGCACTTCGGCGATCATTGCCAGTCGAATTCTCCCCGCAGCACACGGCAGCGACGGTGGGGGTTCGATTCGCATCCCGGCCTCGTGCTGCGGTCTCTTTGGGCTCAAGCCAACTCGCGGGCGAGTCCCACTCGGCCCGACTGCATTTGAAGGGTGGAATGGATTCTCTGTACATCATGTGCTGACGCGCTCGGTGCGGGACAGTGCAGCGTTGCTCGATGTGACCGCGGGCGCTGAGCCGGGCTCGCCCTTCTTCTCGCCGCCTCCGGAGAGGCCATTTCTGCGCGAAGCTAGCACGGATCCCGGCAAGCTGAGGATCGCTCTCGTGGTTGAGCCCTACGGTGGCAGCCCGCTCGATCCGGCATGTCGGCAGGCCGTGGTCGACGCGGCCAAGCTCTGTGAGGGTCTCGGACATCGCGTCGAAGAGAAGAAGCTGCCGTTTGAGAGCGAGTTCCTGAGCAATACTTTTATGACGATCTTTTATGTCTCGGTTGCCCGCGCAGTAGAGGATGGGGCGAGGGCGCTGGGCCGTGCGGTGACCGAGAAGGACGTTGAACCAGTCACGTGGTCGACTGCCCAGCAAGGAAAGAGCGTCACCAGCGTTGACTATTCACGGGCGATTGCGAACTCACATCAGATTGGCCTCGCCATGGCTGGATTCCACCAGAACTATGATTTGGTGATGAGCCCCACACTTGCGAAGCCTCCGGTCGAGCTGGGATTACTCAGCCTATCGCCACCTGATATCTCGAAATACGGAAGAGATGTCTCGGAGTTCAGCCCCTTCACTTCTCTTTACAATGTCACCGGTCAGCCTTCGATGTCGGTTCCGTTGCATTGGACCGGGGATGGCTTACCGGTGGGAGTCATGTTCTCGGGGCGTTTTGGCGATGAGGCAACGCTCTTCCGGCTTGCGGGCCAGCTCGAAAAGGCAAAGCCGTGGATGGGAAGAAGACCGCCAGGCAACTCGTAGAGGCTGTTGCAGAGAGACAGGCGGACGGAATAGTGGCGCTGAAACTACCTCCGAGGGAACAATGGAACCAGTTGCCAAAGTGGGTCTCATCAGAGGGGTTCGCCGTTGGGATGCTGTCGCCCTCATGATCAACTGCATCGTCGGCGCGGGGATCTTCGGCCTGCCATCCAGAGTTTACTCTCTCACGGGAACCTACAGTCTGCTCGCATTCATCGCCTGCGCGTTGATCGTTGCCATCATCGCGTTCTGCTACGTTGAAGTGGCGAGCCGTTTCAGCGAGACTGGCGGCCCCTATCTCTACGCGCGCACGGCTTTCGGGCCCGTCATTGGATTTCAGGTGGGCTGGCTCGCGTGGCTGGCGCGGTTGAGCAGCTTTGCGTTCATTTGCAACGTCCTCGTCAGTTACCTCAGTCATTTCTGGCCGGCAGCGGCTTCGGGCTTCTGGAGGATGACCACCATGACGAGCGTCGTTGCAGTGTTGACGCTGGTCAACGTTATCGGCGTCAGAAGCGCGGCAACGCTGAGTGACATCCTGTCAGTGGGCAAGCTGATACCGTTGCTTCTCTTCATCGGGGTAGGTTTGTTCTTTATTAATCCTGCGAGCTATTCCTTTGATACTGCACCAGCGCCACTATTCCGTCCGCCTGTCTCTCTGCAACAGCCTCTACGAGTTGCCTGGCGGTCTTCTTCCCATCCACGGCTTTGCCTTTTCGAGCTGGCCCGC
>JANNRD010000702.1:0-2089 GCA_031401095.1 Acidobacteriota bacterium | reverse complement strand
CCCAGCCCAGCGCCTTCATCTCCCGGCGATGGAAGTCGGCAACGGATTTCGGAGTGGAGGGCGAGGTGTACTCGAGCTTGCCGTCGCTGCCGTTGAATGTCACGGACTGGGCGTTCTCGGGCAAAGGGATAGGCGTGCCCGGATTGGCAAGCGGGCGCAGTGTCTCGAGCGGGGCATCGGCGATGGCCTTCTCTGCAATCGCGCGCTTTGCCGCCGAGGCGGCCATCAAGTCCTCGACCTCCTTGCGCCTGTCGCGCGTCCACTGTTCATCGGCATCCTTCTTGGCCCTCAAACGCGCAGCCGTTGCCGTTTGCGAAAGCTGTGCCAGCAAGCGCACGTCGATCATGTCGTAGAGTTCGCGCAGTTCGAGCACAGCCACGTCGTCCGGCTTCGAGAAAGTGACCCGCGCTGCACTCTGGGTAATGGTCGCGACCGCAGCTTGCTCTTGATACCCACGGGCCGCCAACTCTCGGCGATAGAAGGCCAATACGACGGGTAGCTCGGCGATGATCAGGGCTGTTGCTTCGCGACGCGGTGAGTCGGAGCTGCCTGTGCCACCGGAATTTTTGTAGTGCTGCGATGCCGGAAGTCCGGCGTAATCTCGATAGTAGGGCAGCTCCCTCGGCAGTGCGAACGGCGCGACACGTAGGTCGACGATCGTCTTGCCGGCGGGATCACGCCGCAGAGTCAACATCACCGGCTGAGCCCTTCCGTGGCGTTCGCGATTAAAGTAAGCGCGCCGCCCGTTCTCGAGGACGTCGTCGATCTTGGCGTCCGGCCAGCGTGACGAAATCGCCGCAGGCTCGAGGGGAACCCAGCCTTCAGCAGTCAGTCCTGCTTTGAAAAACGCCTCGGCCGCCTCCAGGGACAGAGTGGTCGAACAGCGAAGATAGGGGCGGTTCTCGTCGTAGACGATATCTGTCGCATCATCGGGGAATGGGACATTGGCCTGAATGGAATTGTTGTGGCTGTAGCTGATGCGCGACTGGTCGGGGTGGCCGGGCGACCCCGTGAAGCTGACGTAGATGCCCTCCCGTCCCTTCTTGAACCTGATCGATTGCTTCTGATCCGGTGGGCGGTAGCGCAACCACCCCTGAGCAATCAGCGACCTCTCGGTGGCAACGGTTGCACCATCCCTGGTGCCCGGAAAGACGTAGGTGATCGAAGTGGAAGACACCCGATCGGATGCTGAGACCTCGGCACCATCCGGGCGGGGAACGGTCGCGATGTCGAAGCCGCTCTGGGCCGACGCGGGTGAGGGTGCGAAAGCTAACAGGGCAATCGTAGCAAGGATCGAAAGAATGCCTGTAGCGATCCGAGAGGAGGCAACACGCGGGACAGTCGACATCAGCGCCTCTGCTCACAAATGGCGCCACGCCCGTTTGCGCGGCAGTATCGGACGGATGATGTCGATATTCCCATGCAGAGCAATGAAAATCGAAAGTCTTGGTTGCCTGTGTATCAAACTGTTACGCGAGACGAGCGCAAACACATGTCTAAGGCTTCGACGAACGCCGGGTCGATAGTCCCGCTCAATTCAAGGAACTGCAAACGCAACACCACAGTTGCGCATGTGCCCAGAGTCTCTTTCGAGTCAGGATGGTGAGTGGGGCGACGACGCGCGTCGGCAGCACCCATCCGGGACTGACCGTTCACCGCACAAACTTCGAACACGGCCAAGATGCAGAGATTCCGGAAGTCGGGAAGCCGCAGAGTTCGCTGTGGCTGAGGGTCGTTGGCCTTGACTGCAGCACCCCAGTCAGCAGACATAATCCTCGCTGAAGGGCGGGCTCATCGCTGTGCAAGCCGTCAGAGTGTCGGCTTTCTGGGAGCACCGGCCATCGACGCGTACGACGCCGACGTGGTGGGCCGATTGTGTTGCAAAAACTTCTGGAGGGAGTCCCGTAGCGGCGATCGTCCGATGACGCCTGAAATTTGATTCTGCGCCGACGCACCGCGCGGAACGCGATTTCCCGCGCGACGACGGCTAGGATCTAGGTTCCAACCGCCATCTGATCACATGCGTTTGCTCAGACGATCGATCGGGTTCTGCAACAAAATCGGCCAATTTCTGCCGTGAGCCGATCAC
>JANNRD010000701.1:0-2928 GCA_031401095.1 Acidobacteriota bacterium | reverse complement strand
CAACGTGCCCGACCCGATTGCCGTTGGCATCAACGCGCTCGGGATGAAATGGCTGGCGATCCCAATCAAGCTCGGAGCGATCGCCGGTCTGAGCTCGGTCATTCTGGTGATGCTGCTCGGACAGCCGAGGATTTTCTTCTCGATGGCCAATGACGGACTGCTGCCAAAAGTTTTCGCGCAGGTTCATCCGCGCTTCAGAACTCCGTATGTGACGACGGTCATCACGGGCGTCTTGGTCATGATCGGAGCGGGTCTGCTTCCGATCGGAATCGTCGGTGAGTTGGTCAGTATCGGGACGCTCTTTGCGTTTGCGGTGGTCTGCGTTGGCGTGCTGGTATTACGCATTACGCAGCCCAACGTCGAGCGCCCGTTCAAGACACCGCTCGTCTACGTCACGGCGCCCTTGGGTGCACTTTCGGCGGTGGCGCTCATGGCCGCCTTGCCCCTGGACACCTGGATAAGACTGGCGGTCTGGCTGTTCATCGGACTGCTTGTCTACTTCCTCTACGGTGGAAGGAACAGTCGGCTCGGCAAAGCGTCCGCGAACTGATCCTGTTCGGTGCAATCGCACCAAAGAAGACGCAGGGAAGGGGCAGCCTCCCTGCGTCTTTCTTGTTTCAACAGCGCACCATTGGGAGGACAGAGACGAGGAGCGAATCCACCGGCTCGACGAGACTGGCCGCGACCCACATCCGTAGACTTGATTATTTGGAAGGCGAGATTTATTATCGGGCAGAATCAATCGGTTAACGTTTGGGCGCTGCTCATGCTAATGCTTCTGCCATACCCATCAGACCACTTCTTTGCCCAGCGGGCCGGTGGCTCGCTCGTGCCCGGATGTTGTCGCTGTTGTACCTGCCCGTAGACGCCGCGCACCCATTCTGCGATAACATCGAACTATCCTGGCCGCCAAGGCAAACCAAATCGTAACAAAGGAGAAAAGACCATGGCTTTGCGTATCGGTGACGTCGTTCCTGATTTTACTGCGGAGACGACTGACGGTCCGATCAGCTTCCATAACTGGATCGGCGAAGGTTGGGCCGTTCTATTTTCGCATCCAAAAGACTTCACTCCCGTCTGCACGACCGAACTCGGTGAGGTAGCGCGGCTCAAACCGCAATTTGAGAAGCGCGGCGTAAAGGTGATTGGGTTGAGTGTCGACCCGGCGGATTCACACAAACTGTGGGCGAAGGACATCGAAGAGACCCAGGGACACGCCCTCAACTTTCCGCTGATTGCGGACGCCGACCGGAAGGTCTCCGATCTCTACGACATGATTCACCCAAACGCGAGCGAGACCTTCACGGTCCGCTCAGTCTTCGTCGTCGGCCCGGATAAAAAGGTCAAAGCGACACTTACGTATCCCGCGAGCACCGGCCGTAATTTCGACGAAATACTGCGATTGATCGACTCGCTTCAGCTGACGGCAAAGTACAGTGTTGCGACACCGGTCAACTGGAAGGAGGGCGAGGATTGCATTATCGTCCCGTCCGTCTCAGACGAAGCGGCAAAGGAGAAGTTCCCAGGCGGCTGGAAGACTCTCAAGCCGTATCTGCGCATCGTACCGCAGCCCGGCAAGTAATCAGGAGCCTCCTGCTGGAGTGCGGTGCCTTGTCACCGCACTCCGGGAGGGCAGCAGTATTGTCGAGCGACCGACCTAAAGAGTCTTCGTGACTTTCTGGAGCGAGCGCGGCCGATCGGGACTGAGCCCCTTCGCATCGGCGAGCAGCGCTGCAAAAAGTTGGGCCGGTATGATGTACGGTATCGGCGTTAGAACCTCGGGAATCCGGGGCAGCGCGATCCCGCGCGATGCTGCTTTCAGAACAGAGCTCTCACTCGAAATCGCCACCGTTTCGGCACCCAGCCTGTTCAGTTTCACGAGCAATTCCTTCATCCCCTTCAACGTCGGCCCTGGCGGCGCGAAGAGAAACGCCGGGAAGCCTCGTTCCACCATTGCAATCGGTCCGTGCAGAAAGTCAGCTGATGAGAATCTCTCGGCAACGATATAGCACGTCTCCATGAGCTTGATCGCAAACTCGTATGCGTTGGCATAGTTCAGTCCCCGACCGACGACGACACAGTGGTCGACATACGCGAAGCGCTCAACCATCTCGGCGAGAACAGGCTGCAGGTTGAGTGCCGCGTCAGCGAGTTCCGGAATGCTCTCAACATCCATGCGTCGCTGCCTTCGCCCCAAAGAGCGCGCAAGCAATTGCAGGATCAAGAGCTGGCCAGTGTAAGTCTTTGTCGCCGCAACGCTGCGCTCCCGACCCGCGTGGATGAGAAATGTCTCGTCCGTCAACCCCGCCATCGTCGAGTCTGGTTCGTTTGTGATACCGAGAGTGATCGCACCGCACCTCTTCGCGTTGTCGAGCACAAGATTGACGTCGTCGCCTTCACCTGATTGGGAGATTCCGATGACCAGCGCATCCCGCAGGTCTAACCGAGCGTGATAAAGCGTATGCACGGCCGGTGCCGAGAGCGAGACCGGGAGCCCCGTCGTCAGCTCAAGCAGGTAGCGACCAAAGAGGGCTGCATTGTCCGAACTCCCTCGCGCGACCAGCACGATGAGGCGGAGTCCACGGTCCCGCAGCGTCCTCGCGAACCGGTCGATGCGACGTGACTCCCGTTTGATGGTTCGTTCCAGGGCCTTCGGCTGTTGCGCAATCTCCGCCAACATCAATGACATAGATCTAGCTTCCCAACCCTTCCTGCTCTAGTTGGAGCGTAAGCGGTACCGCGCATCGGGCAGTCGCTCATACGCCGGATCGTTCGTCAGGCGGCGCAGCGCGATGCGGGTTCGCCGAACAAAGTAAGACAGCTCGGCACGCGTCAATCCACTCTCTCTCTCGATGCCGAGACTCTCAAGGGCATCCTCGAGGCGACTGAGGGAACGTTCGATCTCCGGCACGTCGATCTCGCCGTCCT
>JANNRD010000700.1:0-2807 GCA_031401095.1 Acidobacteriota bacterium | reverse complement strand
CAACCGTTGGAGCGGTTGGGGTCTTTGACACTCTATTGGCTCTCCCAGCGAGCGCGCACCTTCGGCGCGGATGATGATAACGAATCTCTACTGGAACGGCGATGGCTCAGAAAAGCGCGGTTTTAGGTGGCCGGTAACAGGCGCAATGGCAAACGCTAATCCGCCAGAAATCGCCTCCGCAGAGGGGCGTTCATACGTTACGTTGAGTGTGTATCCACCAAGTCGCACTTGGTGTGGCACACGCTGTTCAGGACCTTCGAATAAGAAGCCGGCCATGTTGCCTTTCCCCTGATGCTCAAGTATTACGGGTGAAAGTTGTCGCAGTAAGTCGTAACTGCCTGCGACCAGGCTGCGCGTTGGTTCGGCAAGGTTCTCGATACTGAAGGGGCTGAAGCCCATCGCACCGTTATTGCCCACGGCATAAAGCACCTGCACCGCGTTCATCGGGCCGGGTCCGACCTCGGGAATGAACAGCGGATTGCCGGACTGATCGTACTTGCGCGTCCACTCAACAAAATTCGGGAAGTAAATGTCAGGTGACAGAAAGTCAATCTGCGGGGCGGCTGCACGCCAGACATTGATCAAATGTGGCAGCGGGCCGGCGCTCGGATATTGCCCGGGCTTGTAGCCAGGTCGGATGAGCGCGGCATTAACGAACATCGGCAACGGATATTCCGCTTTGCCCAGTTCCGTGACGCGATTGGTGTAACGCGCAAAATGCCACGCCATGAAGATTTCATCTGTACCTGCGCCTGCGCCAAATACCTCCTCCCACGTTCCCCGCGTCTTGAACTTCGTCGCTGCCCACGCGGAGCGCAATTCCGGCATCAACGTTTCGCGGTGTAGTTCCAGATAGCTCATCAATTCAGCCGGCACTGCCTGGCTGAACAGCCTATTGGCATTCGTGCTGCAGTCGCGGGAATCAGGGATCATGCCGATTTCATTTTCAACCTGCACCATGATCACGGTGATCGCGGCTATCTACCTCGCGCAAGTGACGCATCAAAGCCGTGAACGCGCGGGCGTCCGCATCGACGTTTTCCTGGCTGAACGGCGAGAGAATTTCCAAACCGTTGCGGGCTTTGTCGATTCGCGCGAAATCACCGCATGTACGGCGCAATGTTATTTTCGATAGTTTTCGATAGTTCGAAACTCAGCTTTAGACAGAGGTAGCTGTCGAAATGCCGCCCACGCCCTGTTCGGCGTCTTATCACCACCGCTGGCGTCGGAGCCAAAGAGAATGCGATCGACGCCGAGTTGTCGAATCCGCTTCGCGATGAGACCGGCCTTTGCAACCCGCTGACCGAGACCAGCCACGCCGGACACATCGAAGTACACATTTGCCATGCGCGGGTCCCGATTTTTGATCGCGTGCACGAAGACCGCCACCGCCTCATCAACCTGTGGATCATCGTAGCGGCCCGCTCCGGCCAAATGTTCGATCTGAACCGAAATGTCTAGAGCTGCTGGAAGAAGGGCGTTCATGAAGGCCTGCGCGAACTTTCTACCATATGGCCGCCCTTTCGTTACCGACGATCGCAGGTGAGCCACAATCGCCATCCGGTGGTCGTTCGCTGTCCGAAACACGCCGCGGAGGCATTCGAGGTGCTGCGGATTCGCCAAGTCAACATCCGAGTTGCCAAAGTGCAACTTGAGACCCGAGCGGAGGTACGGATCCTTTGCACAGCGCGCAACCTCCGCGACGGCATAGTCTTTGAGTGGGTTGACACTGCACAGTCCGCGAAGGCAATCTGGATAGCCCACCACCTGTCTGCTGGTCCAATCATTCTCAGCCTTGACCTGCTCGTACTCCCTCTCGACGGGCGGCTTGTTGGGATTGGAGAATTGATACGCAACTGACAATACAAGCTCGCGACAATCCCGGCAGCGTCGAGAAGCGCAATCAGATCGCTTGCGGTAACTGGGTCTACACCGCTCGCAATCTTCGCAGCCGCCGGGCTAAAAAGGTGCTGATGGTAGTCCACCAGAGGCCTTTGTTGAACCGCCAACGGCCTGAAGAAAGTCACAGCAAGCAAACAGCCTGATATTAAGTGTCTCATCTCTGCGTTCTGCGGGCAGCTCTAAGTCGAACCGGCAACTGGTCAAATCTCCAGGCATTCGAGCGCGTGACGGGAGCATGAATGTTGCAAGTCGAGTATTGCCATTAAGATCGCACTCCGAGACACCTCACGATCGCTTCACCGAGTCGAGAATCGCGGTCAGCTTAAGCCGAAATCCGGAAATGTCAAGGCGATTTCTTTGGATTGCAAGGCGTACTCACGGGGATGAACTCAAGAACCTCGGTGCTCGTGCCTTTGTGAAACCTGCGAGACATTGAGGCTATGGAAGAAGCCCCTGGGCTACTCGCTATGAGGCACGCGGAACACGTCAATGAGGTTGAGCGCTACTCAGCCGAGCCGGGTACTATTTTCTGGGCGTGAGGAGATGCCCCTGCTTGAATCTGAGCTTTATCCTTCCTGTGTTTTGCCGGTCTTCAAGCGGATTACCTTCCAAGCGAGAAAGCTGGCCTCGTAGCCGTCCTTGAGAGCGCCGAGTTTGCGTTGAGGGAAGATCGCACGGGCAGTAGTCTCGGTCCAAGTCCTGAGGAGGGTAAGATCGTCGAGGACTCCAAGAGCCCGAAGGTACTCGACTTCCTTCACAGATGATTCGGACGGATTGTTACTTCCGACGGCCATCCTCACACCGTGCTCGCGCAGCAGCTTCAGATTCTCCAATTGGGTCTTGAGCACTTGTGGGAGGTCGGACCTGGGAAGCACCGGCGATGGCAACCCGGAGATCATGGTGCC
>JANNRD010000699.1:0-2414 GCA_031401095.1 Acidobacteriota bacterium | reverse complement strand
ACCGCTATGAACGAGTTCAGGAAGCTGTTCTTTGCGAGGTGGGGTGACGCCGACTCATACGGGCACATGAGAAACACCGCCTACATGAATGTTTCCGGCGATGTCCGCATGATGTTCTTTGCCGAGCACGGCTTTCCAGTCGCAGAGTTCGAAAAACTGAGGATTGGCCCGGTCATCATTCGCGACGAGATTGAGTATCTTCGCGAGATCCGACTGCTGGAATCATTCAGCGTCAGCCTCAAGCTCATGAGTCAGAGCAGCGATGGCTCAAAGTTCTGTCTTCGTAACGTATTCTTCAAAGAAGGTGAAATGCGTGCGGCTCAGGTAACCAGCCTCTGCGCCTGGCTTGATCTCGCTTCAAGAAAGCTGTGCGCACCTCCTCAAGGACTCACTAAAGTTCTCAATTCTCTACCGAAGTCTTCGACCTTTCGTGTTCTTGGGAAATAGCCAGAGTTTTACGCGCTGCTGTGAAACTGTTTGCGCCCGTGCATCCGAAAAAAGATGCAAAGACTGGTTCCTTTTTGTGCTTTCCGCGGCTTTCTTCCCTCTCGACCCCATTCTCGGAGGGTATGGCCGCACGGCAGAAGATTTCCGAGACAAATTTGACAAGAGCCGAATTCTGTCTATTCTTGCACGAGCGAATTCTGTCGGAGTTCTTATGCTTACGACCGCGCCGTGAACCCCTTGAACTCGCTCAGTGAGTACGAAGAATTCATCTACAGTTTGCCGCAGCAATTTCCGGCGATTGATTACACAACGCTGATCGTAGCACGGTGCGGCGTGACGACGGCGACGGTCAATTGAAGATGCCCGCACTCGGAGATGTCCATTCATGAAACTATTGCTTATTGCGCCGAAAGGCCTGTGGGTTCAAGGCTTCAAGGGGTACAAGCATGTCCATCACCTCAACCTGGCGGTGGTTGCCGCCCTCGCCACGCCCTACTTCAAGGACATCAAGATCGTCGAGGAGGAGTTCGAGCCGCTCGATCTCGACGAGCCTGTGGATCTGGTGGGGATCACCATGATGACCTGCCAGGCTGAGCGTGGCTACCAGCTCGCCGACCACTTCCGCAAGCGTGGCATTCGGACCATCTGCGGCGGCAGCCACGCGACCTTCATGACCCAGGAATGCAGCGAGCACTTCGACGCGGTCGTGGTCAACGAGGTCGAAATGATCTGGGATGAGATCATGGCCGATTTTCTAGCCGGCACGCTCAACCAGGTATACCGCTCCGACAAGCTCATCGACCTCCGGGATCTGCCCATGCCCCGCAAGGAACTTTTCCGCAATCACCGGAAGAGCACGCTCAGCGAGGTCATCCAGGCCGGCCGCGGCTGCCCGTTGGGCTGCGAGTTCTGCACGGTCACGCAGATGTACGGCAAGAAGTTCCGTACCCGCCCGGTCGAGCATGTCGTGGAGGAGATCAAACGGTTCAAGTCCAGGCGCCTCTTTTTCGTGGACGACAATATCTTCCTTTCCAGAGCCTACGCCTACGAGTTGTGCGAGGCGCTCGTTCCGCTCAAGGTCCAGTGGATCAGCCAAGGATCCATGGAGTTGATCTGCCGCGATGGCGAACTGCTGAAGCTAGCCGCCCGCTCGGGCTGCGTCAGCCTCTTCGTGGGCATCGAGGCCATTGACCAGGAGACCCTGAACGCGGCCCATAAACAGTTCAACAAAGTCCGCAATTACGAGGAAAACATCCGCAAAATACACAGCGCGGGCATCAGTGTGGTCGGCTCGTTCATCTTCGGCTTCGAGGGGGATACGCCCGAAAGCTTCGACAAGGTCCTCGACTTCTCGGTCAGGAACCACATCGCGATGGTCAACTGCGGCATCCTGACGCCCTTCCCGGGTTCGGTCACCTACGACAAGGCCCGGCGAGATGACAAGATCGTTGATTTTCGCTGGGACCAGTACACGGGTACCAACCTGGTGTGGCGGCATCCCACCATGAGCAAGGCGGAGGCCGAGGCTCTCTATGACCGGTTTCGCCGCCGGTTCTACTCCTGGTCGTCAATTGTCAGGCGCTTTTGGGCGAACCGATCCCATCCGCTTTACTACTGGAGTCTGAATCTGCACCTGTGGTGGCTCTACCACTTCTCCCCCAAGCGAGCACCGCGCTGCTTGCCGCCCTGACGTCACGGCGCCTGTGCGCGGAGCCTTCCCCCTTGGCCCGGATGTCACGCCAGACTGCCGAAGGGGAATGACCTACCAGATGGCCGTTCTTCGTGGGAGGAATCAGGGGCCACATCGCGAGTTTGGGAAGGGCCGTGCCGATCGACCCCGACACGAATCTCGCCCGTTCGATGAGGATTAGCGCCGTCGGCCTCAAGGCGGGCTACCACGCGCTGATCTTCCCTGAGGGTTCACTGAGCTGCGATGGTCGACTGCAGCCATTTAAGAAGGGAGTTGG
>JANNRD010000698.1:0-8426 GCA_031401095.1 Acidobacteriota bacterium | reverse complement strand
CGAGCAGACCTTTTTCCGGGAACCGCTCGTGCTGGCGTTCGATGAGAAGCACTCAGGTACAGAGCAGAGGTGGCAAGCACTCGGCCAGACGCTTGCTGACCGCAAGCTGCATTTGGTATTCACCGTGCGCGGCCCCCTGATTCGGGTTATCGCCGCACGGGACATGAATCGGAAGGAGCGCGGGAGGTATGAGGAAGTCCAAGCGGGCCTTGAAGAGAATCCCGGTCTTTAGGACCGAGGACGAGGAGCGCGAGTTCTGGGGAACCCATGATTCCACGGAGTACGTGGATTGGTCGAAGGCGGGAGTCGTCCGCTTTCCGAACCTACGCCCCTCGTCCGTGGCGATCTCCGTACGTCTGCCGGCCACCCTCCTGACCGAGCTCAAGCTGCTCGCCAATGAGCGCGATGTCCCGTACCAAAGCCTCCTGAAGCTCTATCTTGCCGATCGGGTGAGTGAGGAGCGCCAGCAAACTCATCGTGTGCGGAGGCCGAACAAGCGTTTGCAGCCGGCGAAAGCGCGGCGATGTGCGTCGAAGAAGCTATCCCAATAGTGACGCCGCGCCGCCGCTCGCTGCTCATCCCCAGTGTTAGACCTCCAGAGGAATGAGGTGGACGGCTTCCTGAGAACGACCCGCTAATCATGGCCACACAGCGCTCTCTAGCCGTCGAACCGCCTTCCGACTGTAGCCGAGCGTCGTCACAAAGAGCCGCGTATCCTGAAGGGCCGAGACTCGTCTGACTTCGCGCCCTCGATGCTACGGGGCGATGTTGACCATGTACATCCTGCTTCCGCTGCATCCGCTGGAGTCCCTCGCGGTGATCGTGAAGTTGTACATTTACGGTGTTGTCGGGTAGCCAAAGACCAAGCCAAACGCCTTGTAGGGCGTCAAGCCAGGAGGAAGGCTTCCAGCGGTGACCATCTACGAATAACCGCCGGCCCACCAGGGTTTGCCTCTGGCGTGTGATATCTGCGAGGTTCTAGCCCTCCACGGCTCATCAAGCTAGATCAAGATGAGCGGATACACTATGCTTCGATGTCGAAGTAACGCATCTCGGGGGCTAACCAGGACAATGACGAAGAACAAGATTGCACTGTTTGTTCTACTGTTGATGACTTCGCCGGTAAGAATGGCCAGCGTTTCGCTGAGTGGTCAATCGGCACGACGTCCGCCAAATGTCGTCATCATCTTCGCCGATGATCTTGGGTACGCTGACATCGGCAGCTTCAATGCCGACGCGCGCGCGCTCGGCCACCGGACGCCGAATCTGGATCGGATGGCGGCGGAAGGGATGCGGCTGACCAGCTTTTACGTCGCCCAGGCCGTCTGCTCGGCCTCGCGCGCGGCGTTGTTGACCGGCTGTTATCCGAACCGCGTCGGTATTCACGGCGCGCTCGACCACCGCGCCGACTACGGCATCAGTGCGAATGAGACGACGATTGCGGAACTAGCCAAGACGAAAAACTATGCGACGGCGATCTTCGGCAAATGGCATCTCGGCCATCATCCGCAGTTCTTACCGACGCGACACGGCTTCGATGAATATCTGGGACTGCCTTACTCGAACGATATGTGGCCGAACCATCCGACGAGCCGGAGTTATCCCCCGCTGCCGCTGATCGAGAACGAGAAGGTCATCGAACTGATGCCCGATCAGACTCAACTGACCACGCGCTACACTGAGCGCGCGGTGAGATTCATCGAGCAGAACAAAGACAGACCATTCTTGCTCTACCTGCCACACACCATGCCGCACGTGCCATTGCATGTTTCCGATAAGTTCAAAGGCAAGTCCGCTGAGGGACTCTATGGCGACGTAATCGAAGAGATTGACTGGTCGGTCGGCCAGGTGCTTGGCGCGATAAGGCGATTCGATCTGGACCGGCAGACGCTCGTCATCTTCACGTCCGACAACGGCCCGTGGCTGTCCTACGGCAATCACGCGGGCTCGGCGGGGAGCTTGCGTGAAGGCAAGGGAACGGCGTTTGAGGGCGGCGTGCGCGAACCGTTCATTGCGCGCTGGCCGGGCCGGATTCCGGCGGGTCGTGTGAGCCGCGCCCCGGCGATGACGGTTGATCTGTTGCCGACGGTGGCGATGCTCATCGGCGCTCAGTTGCCAAAGGACCGGATCATTGACGGCCGCGATATTTGGCCCATTCTGGCGGGTGCGAAGGCAGCCGCCGACCCACACGATGCGCTTTACTTTTATTGGGGCCGGGAGCTTCACGCCGTGCGCGCTGGCAAATGGAAGCTCCACCTCCCACATCCGTATCGGCACCTGGAAGAGGCGGGCAGAGACGGCAAGCCGGGGCGAGAGACTCAGCAACACATTGATTTGGCTCTGTTTGATCTGGATAACGATCCTCGCGAAGCGAACGACGTTGCCGGCAAATATCCCGAAGTCATCAAAGAGCTAATGAAGTTCGTCGAGCAGGCGCGTCAGGATTTGGGCGACACCCTGACCGGACACGAAGGCCGCAATGTCAGGAAAGCGGACAAGCTTCAATGAGTGGTACGGAACCGGGAGCGACAGCGGCTGCGTGCCCGCAAGTGGCTGCCGGGAATCAATCCGGATCGCTCCCCGAAAACGACCTCTCTACACATCATGGCGCCGGTTGGTCTAGAATGGCCCCCGTTCGCCGATGATCAGACAAGAACGTTCACCAGCAGCAAAGAACCACGAGGAGTTTCTGATGAAAACACGGCTCAATGGCAAGTATGTTGTCTTTTCCGTGATCGCGGTGATGATGGCGTATGTGTTGTATCACAACGAACGATTTCTGATCGAACCTGCGAATCCGATCTGGCAACACTACGCGCTGGTCAAGTGGTGGTTGCTTCCGCATGGTATTTTCGGCGCCTTGGTCCTCCTCGTTGCGCCGCTGCAATTCTCCGACCGGCTGCGGCGGCGCTTTACCCGGCTGCATCGCATTTCAGGACGCCTGTATGTCGCCGGTGTGTTGGTCCTTGCACCGCTCGGTGCATACATCCAGTACTACGAAGAGCGCCTTGGAGCTCCGCGGTCCTTTACGGTTCTGGCATCGGTCGACGCCATCATGTTGATTACCACGACCGCGATCGCCTTCATGTTCGCGTACAGGCGAAGAATTGCGCAGCATCGCCAGTGGATAGTGCGCAGCTACGCAGTTGGGCTGGTCTTTATTGAGGGGCGTTTTATTGGGGGTATCACTGGTTGGGAACAACTGGGAGTAGAGATGACGCAGGCAATCATCTGGTCCTGCCTGGCCATGTCAATTCTCCTCGCCGACCTTGCTAACCACTGGCTGGAAATACGCTCTGCATTGTCCGAACCTGTCAAGGCAGGCGCGCCGACGAGACTGAAGGTGCCGGCAGTGGCGGTCGAGGCAAACTAGGAGGCCGTGTCAAGAGTCGATCCTTCGATTGCTCCCGTCCCCGAAGGGGACAAATTAAACAGACGGGGGCAGCGCCCCCGAGGACAATCACCGATGGACCGACCCCGAAAGCCCGCCGGATAAACTTCGCGTCAACATGACCTTCGACGAAATCGCAGGATTGCTTGCGGGCTCATCTCGTATTGTCGGCTTCACCGGCGCCGGGATCTCGACCGAGTCCGGCATTCCGGATTTTCGCAGCCCGAATGGCGTCTGGGCGAAGAACCGCATGATCGAGTATGGTGAGTTTGTTGCCAGCCGCGCAGCCCGCATCGAGTCGTGGCAGCAGAAAGTGACGATGTGGCCTGAGATGCGTGACGCGCTCCCCAACGCTGGTCATCGAACTTTCGCGGAGCTCGAGCGGCTGGGACGCTTGCGCGCAATGATCACTCAGAACATCGACGGGCTGCATCAACGCTCTGGAAGTTCAAACGTCATCGAGCTGCATGGCACCGCCATCGAAGCCGCATGTCTGACTTGTGGCGAACGCATCTCGATGGATCAGGCCGTCGCGCGAGTGCGGGCTGGCGAAGTCGCGCCTGAATGTCATGTCTGCGGCGGATTGATCAAGGCGGCGACGATCTCCTTCGGGCAGGCGATGCCCGCTCTGGCGATGAGATCTGCAGTAGAGGCCTCACAGGATTGCGACGTCTTTCTCGCGGTCGGCTCGTCGCTGGTTGTTTACCCCGCAGCCTCGCTCCCAGAGATAGCGAAGCAGAGTGGTGCAGCACTGATCATCGTCAACCGCACGCCCACTCCACTCGATGAGATGGCCGATCTGGTGTTGAACGAAGAGATCGGAATGGCGTTACCACGGCTGGTTGGTTGCTGAGTCGTCCCTGACAGACAAACACAAGTGGCCGAGCTCCACTCGGCCGCAGGCGCGCGATGGTTGAACGCGGTAAAGTGCGCGCACGTGCGGTTCAAGCTGGCTGCCTGGACCGCACCTGCGGCGTGGGACGCTTGCGAGGTAGCCTTCCACCACGTTCCTCAAACACAAAGAGGCTGCTTTGGTGTGGGATGCGCGCGCGAATGTCGGGGCCGTCAACGCCCTCCTCTCCAAACATTGGTTCCGTCATCCGCGCCATCAGCATCTCGGAGCCCTCGATCCCGCGGCAGCCTGGGAAGGCCGAGCCCCAGCTCGGCTTCCTCAAACCGCCCCCTGCAGGACCAACGAAGCCGCGGCGGCAATCCAGCCGCTACTTCAACTTCAGTTCGCGCGCGGTTCGCGTGCCCAGTACTTCGCGGATTTTGGAGCGATCCTCGTAACCTTTCATCGACATCTCGTCGCTTCCCTCGAGCTCTCTGGCCTTGGCATCTGCCTTTTCCGTATTTCTCTCAAAATCAGCCAGGCTTGCATACTCGCGGAGGATGATCATATTCCACGAGGCTCCGTTGTCGTCGAGAGTCCGCAGAATCTTGTAAGACTTCATGAAGCCTGCCTGGACTTGAGCATCTGACTGCTTCTTAAATGGCCCGTCGAGATACGCGATATAAGCCTGGTCCATCCCCGACACGATCCTGATCGTTGTCACAGTCCAGATTGAACCCGGCGTGTAGTACTTATAGACTTGCCCGAACGCAACCGCTCCAGATGCGAGCAGCAATCCGAACATCAGAATCATTGATTTTCGACTAAACCGTTTCATATTCGTATTCTCCTTGTGATTACAGGGTTACTCTTCGTGGCCGGGTCGACTTGCTCTCCTCTTGTCTGATTAGAAGAGGACCCTTGGATCGTCGCGACGGCCATCGTTCAACCTCGCCATACCTCACCGACAATGAATTGCGATCGGCTGACCCTCCGCTTCCCGTCCTGATCGAGTTCGCAGCCAATGCTGCGGATTTGAGCGAGGAACGCGGGCCCGAAGCCCTGGGAGCGTGAGACATCCGCGCAGAGTATCACACCCGTCGTTGCATCCCGGCATCGCCCGCTTCCGTTTCGCGCGGAAAGATCACGGCAGCTCAGGTTCGACGCGTCTCAACGACTCTTGCGTCGCCGGGCGCAAGAAACCCGCAACATGACAGTCCGGTTCGGCTAAATTCTTGACTCAAAATCCGCTTACGTGATAAAGCTTTGTCTGAAGCTTGACGAGACTGAACCTCACTGAGTTCTGTCCGTCTCGAGTTTATGCAATCACTAACGTCAATCCTAATCTGCAGCTTCGGAGGCTTCCAGGACTCTGTATGGCATCGACAAACACTACGCTGACGCGACACCGCTTCGGCCAGACCGCGCGGCCCGGCGCGTGGTGGCTGCAACCGCTTGCGATCTTCCTTGGCTTCTCCGCCTTTGTCGTCTACACCACCTGGGCGGCATTCCAGGGGGAGTATTACAGCATCGGACCTTATCTATCACCGCTCTACTCACCTGAACTGTTTGGCAGCTCGCCGCATAATTTGTTCGGCCCCCAACCCTCCTGGTGGCCGGGGTGGGTGCCGTTCTCTCCTGCCTTGCTTATCCTGTGGGCTCCGGGTGGGTTCCGGTTCACCTGCTACTACTATCGCGGCGCTTATTACAAGGCCTTCTGGGCGGACCCGCCATCGTGCGCGGTTGGTGAGCCTCGCAAGAAATATCTGGGAGAGGGCTCCTTCCCGCTCATTCTGCAGAATATTCACCGCTATTTCCTGTACGTGGCGCTGGCCTTCATTTTCATTCTCGGCTACGACGTCTGGAACGCTTTGTGGTTTACGGACGCCGCGACGGGCTCGAAGGTCTTTGGGGTTGGTGTGGGCACCCTGGTGCTGGCAGTGAACGTTGTTCTACTGGGTAGTTATTGCTTTAGCTGCCATTCGTTGCGCCACCTCGTCGGGGGGCGACTCGATCAGCAATCCAAGTCGCCAGTTTGTCAGTGGGCGTTTGCGTGTACCAGCCAGATGAATCGCCGCCATATGGTCTTTGCCTGGATGAGCCTGTTCTGGGTCGGCTTCTCGGATATCTACGTCAGACTTTGCTCGATGGGTATCTGGTCAGATTGGAGAATCATCTAATGACCAACTATGAAACATTCGAGCACGATGTACTGGTGATTGGGGCGGGCGGAGCCGGTTTGCGGGCCGCGATCGAGGCTTCGGCTTCAGGGCTCAAAGTTGGTCTCGTCTGCAAATCGCTTTTGGGCAAGGCGCATACCGTCATGGCCGAGGGGGGGATCGCCGCCTCGCTTGGCAACGTCGATGAGCGCGATAACTGGCGGGTTCACTTTTCCGACACGATGCGCGGGGGCCAGTACGTCAACAACTGGCGCATGGCCGAGCTGCATGCGAGGGAGGCTCCAGACCGCGTCAGAGAACTAGAGGCCTGGGGCGCCGTCTTCGACCGGACCAACGATGGGCGAATACTTCAGCGCAATTTCGGTGGGCACCGGTATCCGCGATTGGCTCACGTCGGCGACCGGACGGGTCTGGAGATGATCCGTACGCTCCAGGATCATGGCATCCATCAGGGCATGGACGTCTTCATGGAATGCACGGTGGTCAGGATTCTTCTTGATAAGGGGCGCGTCGTCGGAGCGTTCGGCTATGACCGCGAGCGCGGGAGATTCCGCTTGTTCAAGTGCAAGGCCATAGTTCTCGCCACCGGTGGGATCGGTCGCGCCTACAAGATCACCAGTAACAGTTGGGAATACACCGGAGACGGGCATTCACTGGCCTATCACGCCGGGGCCGAACTCCTCGACATGGAGTTTCTTCAATTCCATCCGACAGGAATGGTCTGGCCACCGAGCGTGCGCGGGATACTGGTGACCGAAGGGGTTCGCGGTGAAGGCGGCATCCTCACGAACAGCGAAGGGCGCCGATTCATGTTCGATGACATCCCGGAGAACTATCGAGCTCAGACCGCCGATACACCCGAGGAAGGCTGGCGCTACGTTCAGGGTGACAAAAGCGCCCGGCGACCACCCGAGCTCCTGACGCGCGATCATGTCGCGCGCTGCATCGTCAGGGAGATCAAGGAGGGTCGTGGCAGCGCACACGGCGGCGTCTACCTTGACATCGCGTGGATCAAGGAGAAGCTCCCCAATGCGGCCGAACATATCAAGCGCAAGTTGCCGAGCATGTATCACCAGTTCAAACAACTGGCGGATATCGATATCACAGCAGAGCCGATGGAAATCGGCCCGACGACGCATTATGTGATGGGCGGGATCCGTGTCAACGCGGACACCCAGATGTCGACGGTTCCTGGGTTGTTCGCCGCTGGCGAATGCGCAGCCGGGATCAACGGGGCCAATCGACTCGGCGGTAATTCCCTTTCGGATCTGATCGTCTTCGGCAAGCGTGCGGGTGAGTTTGCGGCCCAGTTTGCGAAGGAGCAGAAGGAAGGGACGATCGACGCCGGTCAGATTGAAGAGGCATCGCGTGAGGCTCTGGCACCCTTTGAACGCACGACCGGAGCCGAGAGTCCCTACGAGATTCAGCATGACCTGCAGGAGATGATGCAGGATCTTGTTGGCATCGTTCGTCGGGAAGACGAGCTCCTGCGGGCGCTCGATGGACTCAAAGAGCTCTCAAAGAGGGCCGAGCAGGCTGGCGCGAATGGTAATCGGGAGTACAACCCGGGCTGGCACACCGCGCTCGATCTGAAGCACCTGCTGACTGTCTCTGAGGCGGTGACGCGCTCGGCGATCGAGCGAAAGGAGAGTCGCGGCGCCCAGTTTCGGGACGACTATCCGGAAAAGAACCCCGAGTTCTCCAAATTCAACTTCATTACGTGGAGAGGCGATGACGGACAGATGAAGATCCGTCGCGAGCCTATTCCGGAAATGCCCGAAGAACTCAAACAAATCATCGAGGAGATGGGTTGATGTCGACTGCTACCTTCAGAATATTGCGCGGCACGGGTCAAAGCAGCAACCTGGTCGACTACACCACCGAGGTCAGCGAAGGCATGGTGCTGCTCGATGCGGTTCATCAGATCCAAGCTGAGTCTGCGCCAGACCTTGCCTGCCGCTGGAACTGCAAAGCCGGGAAATGTGGATCGTGTTCAGCCGAGGTAAATGGCATGCCCAGACTC
>JANNRD010000697.1:0-10580 GCA_031401095.1 Acidobacteriota bacterium | reverse complement strand
ACGATGTCGATACCGAGGACGGCGTACTTTATGTTGTCTCCGAACTGCTCGAGGGCGAGGAACTGCGACAGCGTTTGGACGAAGGGCCGATGCCGCTGCGGAAGGTAACTGAGTACGCCCAGCAGATCGTCAGTGGTCTGTCTGCGGCACACGAAAAAGGTATTGTCCACCGCGATCTAAAGCCTGAAAACCTGTTCATCACCAAAGACGACCGGGTTAAGATACTCGATTTTGGACTGGCAAAGCTGCGCGAGCCGGACACCAACATCCACGGCTCTGAGGACGCAACACGCCGGGCACTTACAAATCCGGGCACCATCATGGGAACGGTGGGCTACATGTCCCCTGAGCAGGTGCGCGGCCACGCGGTCGATCATCGCTCGGATATATTCAGCTTCGGCGTGATCCTGTACGAGATGCTTACCGGAAACAAGGCCTTTCATGGTAATTCCGTCGTCGAAACGATGAACGCGGTCCTTAGAGAGGAAGTACCGGAGTTTGAAGATGAAAACCGAAAGGTTCCACGGTCTTTTGACAAGTTAATGCGGCGGTGTCTGGAGAAGAAGCCCGATCATCGATTTTATTCGGCACACGATCTCGGTTTTGCGCTTGAGGCATTGTCCGCGACGACAAGTTCATCGGGAACAAGTCTGACGACGACTGCACAGGCATTAGGCGACGGACCTGCCACGCGGTCTGCCTGGCTCGGACGGCTTGCGTTGATCGCTGCCGGAGTATTTTTGCTGACAACCGTGCTCTTGTCAGTATTGTATTTACGCCGAAGCGAGCCGCACAGCCAGACGATGCGGTTTCCCATACCCCCGCCCGAGAAGACAGCATTTTCCGAGGCGTCAGCTATTTCGCCGGATGGACAACAGGTCGCGTTTCTTGCGTCGGGTTCAGCCGGGCTAAGGTCTTTGTGGGTAAGACAACTCGCGTCGATCGAGTCTCGCCAGTTGCCGGGCACGGATGGCGCACAGTTTCCCTTTTGGTCGCCTGATAATCGTTCGATAGGCTTTTTCGCAGGCGGCAAGCTTTGCAAGATCGAAACCGTAGGCGGGCCGGCCCAAACATTGGCCGATGTCTCAGCCGATCCGCGGGGTGGAGCGTGGGCCTTGGATGGAACCATCATTTTTTCACCGGACACTGTAGGTCCGCTGCTCCGGGTATCGGCATCAGGCGGTACTACTTCGGAGGTAACGGTACTCGACCCTGAACGCCAGCAGGTCTCACACCGGTGGCCGTCATTTTTGCCGGATGGCAGGCATTTCGTTTACTTCGCCCGCGGAAACTTAAAAGACAAAGAGGCACTGTTTGCGGCATCGCTCGATTCGAAGGAGTCCAAATTCCTGGTCTCAACGAATACATCAGGGTCATTCACCGAAGCAGGAGGCAAAGGTTATCTCTTGTTTTTTCGTGGATCCACATTGATGGCCCAGCCGTTTGACGCGGAAAAGCTCGAGCTTTCGGGCGAAGTGACATCGCTTGTACAGGGGGTTTTGACCTTTCCCGGCGAAATAGGACCAACGGCATATTCCGCTTTTTCATCATCGGCTGGCAGTCTACTGTATCGCACCGGCGACCTGCAGACCACACAATTGGCATGGTTCGACCGCACCGGAAGGTCGCTCGGAGCAATCACGGAACCAGGCGACTATCACGACCCGGCACTGTCGATCGACGGAAAGAAGGTAATATTTGGCCGAAACGAAAGGACTGGGTCTCAAGATATATTTCTGATGGACCTTTCCCGAGGTAATACCACGAGGCTGACATTTGACCCGGCATCAGATGGCGGATCCGTATTTTCGCCCGACGAAAGCCAGTTCGTATTCAGCTCGCGCAGGTCCGGGAAAACTGAATTTTACCGCAAAGCATCAAGCGGAGCGGGAAGCGAAGAGATAGTCCTGAGCAATACCGGCGATTCGTATCCGAACAGTTGGTCGCGCGACGGTAAATATCTCTTATTCGACGCCGATGGCGGAGCGAAACAAAAGATCGATCTTTGGGTGCTGCCAATGTCGGGCGAGCCGACACCGTTCCCATATCTTCAAGGCGATTTTTCGGAAACTCACGGGCAATTTTCGCCCGACGGGCGGTGGGTGGCATATACCTCGGACGAGTCCGGGCAGGCTGAGATATATATCCAGAGTTTCCCTGTGTCAGGTGGAAAATGGCAGGTATCTACTAATGGCGGCGATCAGCCTCAATGGCGCGGCGATGGCAATGAGATCTATTACTTAAGACCGGACCGAAACTTAATGGCCGTAACCATTGGCCGTGGATCAACTCTTGAAGTTGGAAAGCCGGCGGTCCTTTTCCAGACGTCCTTGCCGCTCGCGGGACTTAGAGACGACCGAAACAACTATGTTCCGACGCAGGATGGCCAACGATTTTTACTCAGCAACCTGGCTGACACGACGAATTCACAGCCGCTGATACTGGTTCTAAACTGGGCCGCAGAATTGAAAAAGAGACACTAAAGGAAAGCAACATAAGCCGCCGGCGCGTCAAATCATCCGAACCCCTCCCGGTCTTCTTTGCCTGATAGCAAGGGATATATTTTACTCGGCCAACCGCACGTTTCCGATCTCTCTTGCTGGTCGAGGATTGAAGTAAGCACGGCTCGCGGACAGTCGCGCTCTTTGTATATCTGGCTCAAGCATCTATGACGATCGCCATTGGCACAAAACTTGGACGTTACGAGATCCGCTCGCAGATCGGCGCGGGCGGGATGGGTGAAGTTTATCTGGCGCAGGACACGGAGCTCGGTCGCAAAGTTGCTTTGAAGCTTCTGCCTAGGGAGCTTTCAGCGAATCAGGATCGTCTGCGGCGCTTTGTGCAAGAAGCCAAAGCCGCAACGGTTCTCAATCACCCACACATCGCAACCGTTTACGAGATCGGTGCAGCGGATGGGCAACACTTCATCGCGATGGAGTATGTTGAAGGTTTGCCGCTCAGTGCCAGGATTGATGGCTCGCCTCTTGACGTCCACGAGGTTGTTCAATTTGGAATACAGCTCGCGGGCGCACTCGACGAAGCGCATACGAAAGGCATCACGCATCGCGACATCAAACCTTTGAACATCATGATCACGCCGCGTGGCCAAGCCAAGCTGCTTGACTTTGGGCTGGCTAAAGTTAGACGGTCAATCGACGAAGAGCGTGCGAGTGATGCCGCCACGGAACTGAAGACGACCGAGGGAGTCGTCGTCGGTACCGTCATGTATATGAGCCCCGAACAGGCACTGGGACAGGTCGTGGATCACCGTTCTGATATTTTCAGCATGGGTACTGTGCTGTACGAGATGGCGACGGGAAGACGGCCTTTCACCGGCTCAACAATGACTGGTGTCGTCGATCAAATTCTGCATGCGGAGCCCAAAGCGGTTTCTCGCTTCAACTACAACGTACCAACGGAACTCGAGCGGATCATTCGGAAATGTCTTGAGAAAGATAAGGGGAGGCGTTATCAATCGGCGCGCGAGCTTTTGGTTGATCTTGAGAATCTCAAGCGTGACAGTGCGGCCGAAGAGAGTATTCCACTTGGAAAAGACGCGCCCATTCCCGGCAGCAAGCGCCCGCGGATAATGATAGCGGGCCTTGGCTTACTCGTCCTTGCTTTGGCCGGTCTTGGCATTTATCTCTCTCAAAGCGGCGGCCGGCTGACAGAAAGCGGGGCGATCGATTCTATCGCGGTCCTGCCGCTCGTGAATGCAACCAATGACGCGAACCTGGATTATCTCTCGGATGGCATCACAGAAAGCATCATTAATTCGCTTTCGCAGCTGCCGAAGCTCCGGGTCGCGCCGCGTATTTCGGTATTCCGTTACAAGGGTCGCGAAATCGATCCTATGAAGGTAGGGCGGGAGCTGGGCGTGCGTGCGGTACTGACGGGAAGAGTCGTGCACATTGGCGGTAGGTTTAGCATTCAGACGGAACTGGTTGATGTGCAAACCGAGTCGCAACTATGGGGCCAGAAGTATAACCGCCAGCTTTCGCTCTCTGAGATTCTCGAGGTGGAGGACGAACTCGGCAGCAACATCTCAGGAGGGTTGCGGCTTACATTATCGGGCGAGGAGCAGCAGCAACTAACCAGGCACTTCACAAAGAGCACTGTAGCCTATCAGCTGTACCTGTAAGGGCGTTACTACTGGAAACAATACACAAGAGATGGAATGGAGAAGAGCATCCAGTACTTTAATCAGGCAATCGAAAAAGATTCGAGTTACGCCCTGGCCTATTCGGGACTCGCAGATGCCTATGTTGTACTCGGTGTAATGTATCTACCTCCAAATGAGGTCTTCCCAAAGGCGAGGACGGCGGCTGAGAAAGCGCTGGCCATTGATGAGAGTCTGGCGGCAGGCCACATCTCGATGGGAGCTTATAAGCTATTCTACGAGTGGGATTGGGCGGGCGCGCAGAAAGAAACGCAACGCGCGAAGGAACTGAACGCGGGTTATGCTAAGGCGATCGAACTCAATACCAACTATGATGATGGGCACCACTTCTATTGCCAAGCGCTCGATACGATAGGGAAACCAGAGGAAGCCATCGCCGAGATACGGCTAGCGCTGGAGCTCGATCCACTCTCGATCGGAATGAATATGGAGATGGGATACTCGCTCTACATCGCGCGAGACTACGATGAGGCTATAGTGCAATGCCGGAAAGCTAGCGAGCTGGATCCCAGTTTCGTTGCTTCCTACGGTTGCGCCGCTCAGGCTTACGAACAGAAGAAGATGTATGCGGAAGCCATTGCCGTTATGAAGAAAGCAATGGCTCTTGCACAAGATGACGCCGGGGTAATAACCGAGCTGGCGTGCGCTTATGCTTTGGCGGGCCAAAAAGCGGAAGTGCGAAAGCTGCTCAGTGTGTTGAAAACACGATCCGCGCGAGAGTATGTTGACCCAGGGCTGATCGCACTCATTTATACCTCCCTCGGTGAAAAGGATCAGGCCTTCGAATGGTTGGAGAAGGCTTATGAGTTGCGATCTTCCTGGATGACCTGGCTTAAAGTTGAACCCAAGTTTGATCCAATCCGTTCGGACCGTCGTTTCACGGACTTGATGCGGCGCGTCGGCATTACCTGAGGGTCCGTGTGGCTTTGGTCACGGGAACACGATTAGGCCGCCACGCTGGGGCGGAAGGCGCACAAGAATGTCTTTATCGAGACCTCGGCTTATGTGGCCAGGCGCTGTCCGTCAGTACTGGTGAGTTCATGCGGGGACATGGCCGCCACACGGTGTTCTTCGGTACGAGCTACCCCATGATCAATCCCAGCCAGGCCCTGACGGTATCGTGTCCGTGGCCTGGATGAGGAAGCGAAGGGCTTCTTTCTTGCCGGTAACACCCAACGAGTGTTCAAGCTCGCTTAGTTGCTGCCAGTCGTGCACAGCTCAACTTCGCCCACCACGTGCGCGAACCTTCCGCCTGCTCTGAAGTCCCGGTCTCATTCCATTTTTTATCAAGCGAGAGGGCCTTTGCGCGGAAATGCCAGGCCGAGGATTGCCTCAAGCTATAACTGGGGCGGTGTGTGATTCCGCAACCACGCGGAGATCCACCGGCATAACACCCGAACCAACTCAGTAAGGTGCTGACGATCTCGTCCAAGCTCAAGGAGATGGCCGCTGGAGCTTCACGGCACGTGGCTTGCTCTGGTAGTCGGCGTCAGTGAGGGTCAGACGGACTGCCAACATGCCGCGTCATTAAACTTGGTTGGGGCGGACAAATCACGGGCGGCCAACACGACGGGAGACAGTCGTACTTATGCTCAATGGGCGAGCCGCTTGAGAGATGACCGGCGTCAGGAAAGCTGTGCTGAGATTTATGGAAAACACAAAACTCTACTCATGGTTCCTCGGGCCAAAGGCCGAAAACGCGGACTTCTTTGAGCGGCTGATTTTGGAGGCTTTACGCGACTGTGTCTTCTGGCGCCGGAATTTCCACCCCGAAGACGACATCCTTATCACCGAGAAGGTCAAAAGAGAGGAAGCGTTCCAGGATTCGCTGGCACTCGTTCGTCAGGAGTTTTTGACGCTTCTCGCCAACCTTAAGCGAGACGTCCCGTTTTACAGTCCGCGCTACATCGGGCACATGCTGGGAGACCAGCTTCTCCCGGCCGTCGCCGCATACTTCGCCGCGATGCTCCACAATCCGAACAATGTCAGTCTCGAGGGGTCTCCCATCACGACGAGATACGAGATGGAAGTGGCACGGCAGCTGGCCAAGCTAATGGGATACGCAGGCGAGACGTGGGGGCATATCACCTCCGGCGGGACAATCGCCAATTTCGAGGCGCTGTGGGTCGCCAGGAACCTCAAGCTCTTTCCTATTGCCGTGCGCGACGCTGCACGCGCTCTGGCGCTGGAAGAACTGCCAGTTATGCTGCCAGCAGGAGAGACGATCAACATTGTGAACGCCGAAGACAACTGGTTGCTCTTCAACCTCGACACGAGTGAGGCGCTGAAACTGCACTCCCGTTTGCATAATGCTTACGCTCAAAGCAGAACGGACCTGGCTCCCGCTGAAACCAGGAGACAGGTTGACATGCAACTGGGGGTCCACAGCATCTCAGGCAAAGGGATTCAACGCTTCTTCTCCGATCTGGGAGACGATACAGTTTCGGCTCCTCTGTTACTGGCTCCCGCAACGGCCCATTACTCGATGCAGAAGGTTGTTGAAGCCCTCGGATTGGGCAAACAACAGATCAAGATGATTCCGGTGGACAGCCACTTCCGCACCGATGTCGACTCACTCAGAGAAATACTCCGGCGTTGTGCAGACGAGCGCAGGCCGGTGATGGCGCTGGTTTCGGTCCTCGGCTCTACCGAAGAAGGGGCCGTGGATCAGATCCATCGTCTGGTCGAACTCCAGGCTGAGATGCGAAGTCGGGGGTTGACGTTTTACCACCACTGCGACGCGGCCTGGGGCGGTTATGTGAGAACCCTTTTCTTCGATGGGGAGGGAAAGCCTGTCAGAACTCCGGGTGCGATCCGCGAGATCACTGGGACGTGGCCGACGGACGAGGTCTTCGAGAGCTACAGCGCAATTCATCACGCCGACTCGGTGACGATTGATCCACACAAGCTCGGCTACATCCCCTACCCCTGCGGCGTCGTGGTTTTCCGCGACGAAAGCGTGAAGGAGCTGATCACAACCGAAGCGCCGTATCTCTTTGATGAAGAGGAGAGGCGCGACCATCCGTTCATTGGCCGACACATTCTCGAGGGCTCCAAACCGGGAGCCTCGGCTGCTGCCTGTTGGTTTGCGCACCGCGTCGTCCCGCTCAATCAAAGCGGCTACGGCCTGCTCATCGGCAAGAGCATCCAGAGCACACAGGAGCTTTGTTGTCGCCTGGACCGGGAGCTGGCACCCGAACTGGCGCGTCAAGGGATCATCCTGCGAATGCTCAACCAACCCCCTGATGGGAATATCTTCTGCTTCGTGGTCAACAGGGAGGGAAACACCAGCTTGAAAGAGATGAACCGCATCAATCAGGCGATCTATGACGAATTGAAATTCAACCCCGAGAGCGTCATTCAGCACCACAACTTCATCATCTCAAGCACCGCCTTGACCTTCACCCAATATGGCCTCACGGGATCACAAGGAAGCAACTGTCTGGATGAGCATCTGGCCGCGCTGGGCATTTCCGCGGAACAGTTCAGCGAAGTCGGCCGCGTCAAGGCACTTCGCTCAACGGTCATGAGTCCGTGGCTGGCGCTGTCGCACGGAGGCAGCACCGACTACAGCGCAGCATTCGCTGCCGTGTTGAAGCAAGTCATCTGCTCTAAAGAACTCGGCTGCTCAACTTCGCCGCATATGTGACACTCGTCACCATCAAGGTCATCGTGTGACTGCATTCTCAACCGCAATCTTCGATGGTGCAGTCGATCGGTCGGGCTAGCTTGAGCTGGCCACTGCCGGCGGGTGAGGTTGTAGGGCTGCCGAAACCGCGATACGGCAATTCGGACACCGGTTTGAGCGTGCGCTGGCGATTGAAGTCGACGGCGGGCCCGGCGTCGAGCAATAAACACTTCGCGCCTTTTTGCGTCAGCGTGTATGCAGCCATGCCTCCGGACGCGCCGGAGCCAACAATCAATACGTCGTATTCCTTTTCAGCCATGGATTCCCCCGGGGATGGGATTTCAACACAAACGGACAAGGGGATAAAGGATCAAATGGATGGTTTTGTAGCGCCTCCGCTTGCGCAGCGTGCGATGATCGCCGCGTTTTCAACCGTTAGGTTCAACTCATCCTCCACTCGTCACCTGGCATGATCCGCCGCATGAATTCGTCGAAGAGGGGTACGGTGAATGCGGTATCCCCATGACTGGGACTCCAGATCATGCCTTTCGCAATCAGGTTATTCCGGATTGGACCGAGGGAGGTCACCGGTCTCTTTAACTGAAGGGCGATGTCTCCCGATCGGAGCGGTCCGGGGCCAAGTTCAGCCATGGCTCGCAGGTATCGTTTCTCCGCTGGCGTGAGTCTGTCGAATCTGACGCCAAAGAAGCCCTCGTCCAGCGATGCGATCGCGCCCTTTGAAGCGCTGACGACATCCTCGCGAGTGATGGGGGAGGCGGCGGCAGCGTCCCATGAGTGTTTTCCCCATTCCTGGACAAGGTAGGGATAGCCTCGCGTCTTCTCCACGATGAGGTCCAATGCATCCGACCCTATTTGAGCCCCCGCATCGCTCACCGGCTTTGCTATCGCCAGTTGCGCGGCTTCTGATGGAAGCGGGCCGATCTCAGGAAAATGGAACATTCGTTCGGCATACGACTTGGCCCGCCCAAGGCGGCCTCGAAGTTGGGGTAAGCCCGCGCCTATGAGAATAACCGGAAGGCTCTGCTGAGCAATTCGATGGAGCGCAGTGATGAGGGCTGCAAGTTGTTCTTCTTTGACATACTGAAGTTCGTCAACAAACATTGCGAGGGCGGTGCCGGCATTCCGCGCGGCCTCACCCGCTGATTCCAACAGGGCTTGCAGATCGTGCTCGAGGTCGCCGTTATCCGCCAGACCAGGTTCGGGATCGAAATCCAGACCCACCTCGATGTCCTGATACTTGAGTTTTAGTGCTTTCGCGAATCCGGCCAAAGCGCGCAGCGCCCTTGTCGCCTTCTCGACTGCAAGCTTGTTCCGCGAGAGCCGAAGTAGTGCCTGGCGCAATTCCGGTGCGAGTATTGCCGGCAATGAGCGATCTTCGGGTGCTTCGATGCGTAGGGTGTGGATCCCGGACCCTTCAGCGTCCTCGCGCATGCGATCAAGCAAGACCGTCTTTCCCACTCCACGAAGCCCAACGAGCAAAACGCTCTTGGTAAACCTTCCGAGGCGTGTGCGTTCAATTGCAATACGCACCGTCTCGCGCAGATCATCCCGCCCTGCAAGCTCAGGCGGCGGCGTACCGGCGCCCGGAGTGAACGGATTCCTGATCGGGTCCATACGTGAATTATAGCAAGTTTAGCGAGTTTATGTCACTTGGATAAACTCGCTAAACTCACTCAAATTAACGCGAAAGCAGTCGGTTGTTGGGCTCTGTTGACCAGGTCTGTGGCAAATCGAGACAGGCACTGCCGATGGACGCGCGCTTTTGAGCAGGTAGAAAGCCTGAAGATGTCCACGCGCTCGCGGAGCTTGGGCCTCAACGTCTCCATTCGTCCAAACCGATGGGCGAGAGCTTTTTCATCGTTGACCGGACTCCTGGGCTGCGACGAGCCGGCGTAGTTCATCCGCCCAGTTGACGACAACCCGAACCTGCACAGGCGCGGCGTCCTCATCAGCGGGCCTGAGCATGAGGAACCGGTTGCCGGACGGCCCAACATCATAACTAACCCCGGTGGTGGAGCGAAGGTTGAATATCCCACAGATCCTCCGGCTCTTCCTTGAGAATGGCAGTCATTGTCTCCGCCATCGTTTCCTCGTGAAAAGCACGCCTGCCCGTGAGCAATTCGTAGAGGACCACGCCAAAAGAGAATATGTCCGAACGATGATCGACCACACTCCTGCGAGGCTGCCGACCGCAGGCTTTCTCGATCAGCTTGCGGCGCAGAACGGATTGAAAACGGCGATCTTCACGCCCGTCGGGTATGGCGTGCAGAACCGCGTCGGCGGCGGGGGTGTGCCGTATTTCCAGAATATGAATCCGGTCCCGCGACTATTCGCGTTCTCGGGCTTCAACTCTTTGAACAAGGCATTCCTCAGGCTCTCGCAGAATCCTTCGACCGGCAACGGCGGGACTTGCTTTGGCGATTCGGGTGGGCCGAATTTCTTCAACTACAACGGCGTACGACTGCTGGCGGCGATCACGATCACGGGCGATTCGGTCTGCCGCTCGACCAACGTCACTTACAGGCTGGACATCGCTTCGGCACGAGATTTTCTTGCGCCTTATGTGGCGCTTCCATAATCAACAGCGCCCCGCTGGTGCCGCCCGTGCCGAGTTGCGAGCGGATTTCGAGCGCCCGATTTTCGTGCCGGCGACTCGGGCATCTACTCCAGCCCTTTGATCACACATGACTGGCTGGTGCTCTTGGTGTAGCCGCGGGCGACGCGCTCCTTGCCGACGGCGAAATCGCCGGC
>JANNRD010000696.1:0-4840 GCA_031401095.1 Acidobacteriota bacterium | reverse complement strand
AGGACATCGATCAGAACTGCAACAACTATCTCAAGCAGAAGCACGCTACCGTCATTGACGAGGTACGTGCTCTCGTAGGCGCCCCAAATCCGGAGGTTGGTGACAGGCTGCCAATTCGAGAGATGAAATTAGGAGCACTGGGCGGAGTAGTGGGTTCCTTGGTGCGTGAAGTCTGGGCTTTGGTCTTGACCCGAGCCATTCGGGTGCGTCCATAAGAGGCGGGGTTATGAGCCCTGGCAATGTTGGCAGGTCGGTTCCCTTTGAGCCAAGGGCGGAGAGGCGAAACATGACGGGCATAACGCGTTCATCAGTGCCGCGACACAGCCTCCGCGCGGAGGAGGTGATTGTCAGACTACAAGCAGGTGAGCATTTCTTGATAGATGAGATCGCCTCTCGACCGTATCAGAGGATTCTTGAGCTATGTGTCTCTGAAGAGACGATTACTGAATGGAAGGAGATGGATGAAAAGCTGAAGTTTGCTCTTCACACACACATTGAGGTGTTTGGCAGTCTCTTTTCTCTGGAGGGCTCCATTGCCGAGGTGCTCCGGGTCGATCGGAATGGAATCGGTGGATTACTCGAGAATCTGTCAGGGGAGTTACATTTCCTTTTCCTTGACTTCTGTGGCTTATTCTATGACTTGGGTTACCCAACGTGGAATCTTGTCGACGCTCTGAGACCAGAAAGATATGGTCGTTTCATCAGGATGCCCTCGTACCTTGCCGAAGTGATTACCGGAGAAGAACGGTGTCATTCAGCGGTGATCCCAAGTACGTGGTCGGACTTCGCTGACCGCCTGATTGCCGCAGGAATCTCCCCAAAGAATGCCCGAGCGACGCAAGCCGCCGTGTTAGAATTTTTGCACTGGTCGCGTTCATACCGGGAATTCGTGATCTTGCTTTACGAGGCTGAGACCGGTATCGATACGCTCTTTGCGCTCAATGCAGCAACGGCTGTAGCAATTCGATTGATGGGGATCTCATACTCCTCAAGGCTGGTGCTGTCGGCCATTGCCAGCAATCCGGCATTGGGAAGTAGAGTCGAAGATCATCGTGTTTGAAAGTGGTCGTTAAGTAAAGACCAGTACGACGACATACAGGCTGGTGACCCCTCTGTCAACGTGACTGAGACACCGACCCCTCAATAGATTACTGTATGAGGGTGGTCAGGAAAGGTCTCATGTCAATCTACTCTGATTCAGGAAGACAAGGCGATTCGTCTCTCCAGGCTGTCTCACGTTCAACAGGGTCGGTGGGGAGTGAGGCCGAGCGAAGCGCGCGCGAACGAGGCACCGAGCTGTTGTAAGCCGCCGCGCCCCCCCCGAGTTCGTCCAGCGGACGGTCAGACGCCGCTTCACCACCGACTATAAACGGCGGATCCTCGCTGAAGTCGATGCTGCTGCCGACACTGAAACAGTCGGTCCTATCCTCCGTCGTGAGGGACTCTTCTCCTAGCCTGGCGAACCGACGCAAGACCGCAACGAGTCACAACGCGCCGGGTTTGAACCCCAGAAGCCCCGTCCCAGACCATCTCCCAGGAACCTCTTCAAGCCGAGAACGCCAAGCTCACGCGCGGGAATTGCTCGGCTCGACATGAACGTGCGAAGAGTTGAGCTGATTATCGATTTCCAAAAAACAGGTTCCCAGATGCTGGGGATAACCATTCCGGTGCTGGCGGAGAGCGACGACGACGAGGTGAACTCGTGACCGCTGCTCTTCAAGCTTCAATCCAGCTCGAAGCACTGACTGCCTGCATCGCCCGGGGCGTTGACCGCGCAACTTTCTACCGTACCGCGGCAACCTCGATCGATCGCAAAACCAGGGCCTCCGAGCGTCCCCCACCCGGCTCGTTCATTGGTCATCCGTCGAGCGCAAGACGATGCATAGTCTCCTCACATCCGAGCGCGTCATCGACTCCACACCTCGTCAGATATAGCAGACAAACTGCAAGCACAGACAACTGCAGACAATGCACGCATTGACAACCTTACAGCGCAACCTTAGTATCACGCGTTCGCGTTCTAAACCTCGATAGCTCCGAAAGGCGCCAACACTTCAGGTCATGCGTGTCATCCTGGCTTCGTCCGAGGTATTCCCGTATTCGAAGACTGGAGGTCTAGCCGACGTTGCCGGGGCTCTGCCAAAGGCGATTGCCCGAACCGGGTGCGACATCAGCGTCGTCACTCCGCGATATACGGGCGTCGGCGGTGCTTCCGGCGATGTTATCGCGGGTGACACCGGCCATCGCGTCCTCGATGATCTGCAGATTCCCTTCGCTGGCGGCCACAAGTACGCGAGCGTCTGGCTCGACCACCTTGACGGTGCCCCCGTCTATTTCATCGATAACGACGAGTACTTCGGACGCGGCTACATCTATGGATACGGGGACTTTGATGCGGAGCGATTTGCCTTCTTCAGTCGCGCGGTAATCGAGCTTGCAAAGCGACTTGGCGCCCCACCGGACATCATCCACGCCAACGACTGGCAGACGGGGTTTATCCCGGCTTATCTCGCGACGACCTACGCAAACGACCGGTTCTTCCGGCGCACGGCGACGCTTTTCACCATTCACAATCTCGCGTATCAAGGGACGTTCAGTCCGGGCCTGTTGCCTCGATTGGGTCTCGGTCGTGATGCGCTCGAACCTGGCATGGAGTTTCATGGGACCGCAAGTGCGCTCAAGGGAGGGCTCTTTTTTGCAACGGCGCTCTCAACGGTCAGTCGCAAATACGCCCAGGAGATCCAAACACCGGAGTTTGGGAATCGTCTCGACGGGCTCTTGAGATGGCGGCGCGGCGATCTCAGCGGAATCGTCAATGGAGTCGACTACGCAGAGTGGAATCCGGAGATTGACCCCCACATCGCATCGACATACTCGATCAACGATCTGAGCGGGAAGGAGACCTGCAAACGCGATCTGTTGAGGCAGTTCTCGCTTCCGGATGATATCTCCAGGCCGATTGTCGCAATTGTCTCGCGACTGACTGTCCAGAAGGGCATTGACCTGATTGCACAGGCCATCTCGCGGATTCTCGATACCGGTGCTTATTTCATTCTTCTCGGCTCGGGCGGCGGAAGTTACGAAGATTACTTCCAGCGCGTGAGGGACTCGCGCCCACACCAGGTGGGAGTCTATTTGGGCTATAACACTATGCTGGCGCACAAGATCGAAGCCGGCGCCGATATCTTCCTCATGCCGTCGTCGTATGAGCCGTGCGGGCTCAATCAAATGTATAGTCTGAAGTATGGGACCGTACCGATCGTCCGGGGTGTGGGCGGGCTTGATGATACGATCTCAAACTTCGAGCCCACGACCCGACAGGGGAACGGGTACAAGTTTTTCGAGTACTCAGCGGAACGCCTGCTGGAGAAGTACTATGAAGCGCTTCTCACATATTATGATGTTGAGGGGTGGCATCGTCTGCAGAGAAACGGGATGGCCATCGATCATTCGTGGGACCACGCGGCACACGACTATCTCGGTGCTTATCATTTAGTTGCGGCTACGCGACGGTAGGGGTCTGATGCCCTGCCGGTGGGCAGGGTCCCCGGGTTGGAGAAGAGGAAGACTCACGCGAAGGCTGCGAAGCACGGGAAGAAGTGCGAGAGTCTGTTGGCGGGCGGTCTGTTTTTGGTTTTTCGGCTTCGCGTTTCTTGGCGGCTTTCGCATCAGTCTTCATCTTCCTTTTCTCCAACCTGGGAGACAACCGGGTGGTGAGGGTGGTGGAGGGTGTGGGAGAGGCGGTTGGGGTTTGCTATAATGCCCAGTCTTCGAATTGACGGGTAGGGCGCGCCGGAAGGGCTGCGCCGCCGGGCCGGAGTTGATTGGTGGAAAGTTGATGATTAAAAGGAGAATGTAATGAGTGAGTTTGTCAATGAAGTGACGGATGCGAGTTTTGAAAGCGAAGTGTTGAAATCGGATCAGCCGGTGCTTGTGGACTTCTGGGCAGCGTGGTGTGCACCCTGCCGGATGTTGACTCCGACGGTTGAGGCAATCGCCGAGAAGTATCAAGGCAAGGCAAAGATCGTCAAGCTCAACGTCGATGAAAACGTCGAGAGCTCCTCGCGTTACGGGATCAAGGGAATTCCGACGCTGATCCTTTTCAGCGGCGGGAAAGAGGCGGATCGCGTTGTTGGCGTCCCTTCCAACGCCCGTGACTTTATCGCCGGGATGATCGACAAACAGCTCGTCTGAAGATAACGAAAATGCCGACTGATTACGATGTAGTTATTGTTGGCGGGGGCCCAACCGGGCTCGCCGCGGCGGTTTATACGGGCCGATCGCTGCTCAAGACGCTGGTTCTTGAGCGTCAGGTGCCGGGTGGCCAAATCGCGCTCACCTCCGCAATTGACAACTACCCCGGATTCGCCGATGGGATTTCAGGGTATGACTTTTCGCAGGCATTCCTCAGACACGCGCAACGTTTTGGGGCGGAGGTGCGAATCGGAACTGGCGCGACGCAAATCGTCCCCGAACCGGGTGGACCGTTTGTCGTGAAGCTCAGTGACGGGACATCGGTGACTGCCGGAACCGTCATTCTGGCCATGGGCCGCCACCCGAGAATGCTGGATGTCCCGAACGAACAGCGTCTCATCGGGCATGGGGTGAGCTATTGTGCGACCTGCGATGGGGCGTTCTTTCGCGATGTGCCGGTGGCGGTCGTTGGCGGGGGCAATTCGGCAGTTGAGGAGGGCCATTTTCTAACCCGGTATGTGTCGACGGTTAAGGCGATTCATCGTCGAGATCATTTCACCGCGCAAAAGATACTGATCGAGCAATACACTCACCAGCCAAAGGTGGAGCCGGTCTGGTATTCGGTTGTCGAGGAGATTCTTGGCGA
>JANNRD010000695.1:0-5472 GCA_031401095.1 Acidobacteriota bacterium | reverse complement strand
ACGTTGTAAGCCGCCCGGCTGGTGACAAGCTCGCGCCCCTTGCGATCGAAGATCGTGCCACGTCTCGCCGGGATCGGCAGCACGCGAATCCGGTTTTGATGGGCCTGTTCGGCGTAGACACCCGAATTCATGACCTGGAGGTACCAGAGCCTGCCAGCCAGGACAAGAAAGACGGCGAGTGCGAGGAAACGAATGACCTCGAGCCGGAGGCTTGCCTGCCTCAGGTCGTCGATCAGTTCCAGATTCGCCTCTTTTTTGATTGGCTTCATCTTCAGCCCTTACCAACGCCGCCTGACCCGCGTTGCCTCTGATCTACGTAACCGGCGCGAAAAGCCAAACCGCCCTGACTGGAAAAAGCGATCGAGGATTGGAAAGAGAAGCAGGGAGACGATGAGGTTGACCGCGAGCCCGAGGAGGATGGCCGCCATAATGTTCCTCGTACCGGAGAGCTGGCTCGGGAGATCGAACTTCAAGACGCGGTAGAAGACAAGGAGTGTAAAGAGGTCGACCAGACTGGCAAGCACGACCATGAGCAGTCGTATCAGAAAATGCTCAAAGACGATCATCGAAGAAATCTGATAGACGACGAACGACGCGAGCACTTTCGCCAGTCCACTAACTCCTATCGCCAGTCCACCGGAAGAGGCGTCGTGCAGGATGCCGGCCGCTGCCGCAGTCAGCAGTGCCGAGGTCGGGTCTCGCAGCAGGCTGATATAGACTGTCACCAACAAAAGCCAGTCAATCGAGGCCAGCCATGGTTTGACTTGCTGTGAGAGAGTCGTCTGCGCGAGAGCGGCTGCCAACAAGCAGCACGTGATCTTCACCAGACGTTTGGTCCCTAGAGGTTCTTTCTCCAACGCCGTGCTTCAGGGTGCTGCGCGCTCCGGCTCTGGCCGGACTTTACTTTCGCTGCGACGCGATGCACCTCATCGTGGTCCCCTCGTTGCTCCTGAATCCGCGCCCAGGGGGCCTCACCAAAAGGCTAACGCCGCCGTTGTTTGGGCGCCTGATCCTGTTTCTCTTTCTCTTTCTTCTTCTCAGCTTCGACTAATTGATTGACCTGCTCGCGGACCCGATCTACAGGAAGATTGAGTATCCCAACCAGATCCAGCTTATCAAGGGCTACGGCCGGCTCGAGTTCGATTGTGGCAGTCGACGTCGCAATCTCGCCGTCCGTGCGTTTTATTCTTCCAATCACCAGCCCACGCGGATAAATCCCGTCCTGCCCGGAAGTGAGAACCAACTCGCCCGAGGCGATCTTCTCGGGCGCTGCCACAAACTTCATCTCACATCGCGCGTCATTCTTTCCCTTTATGACACCAAGCACCCGCGAATCGGCGAGTTGCCCAATGATCGCGCCAGCGCCGTGCCGTTCATCCGTCAGAAGCAGGACGCGTGCGGAAACTGGTCCGGCATAGATGACGCGGCCGACAAGTCCGTCCGGGGTGACGACCGGCTGGTCCTTGGCCACCCCTGCTGTCGTGCCCCGATCAATGACGACAGTGCTGAACCATTTGCTCGCGTCCCGGGCGATGACTCTTGAAAGTGTCAGCGGATAGCTCTGTGTCGATTGCCACTGCTGCAAGGCCTGAATCTGCCGCGCCAGTCGGACTTCCTCTTGTGCCGCCAGCAGTTTCGCCTGGAGGTCTGCGCGTTCGGCCCGGAGTTGCTCCGTTTCGAACCGCGCGTCACGGAGCGTCAAATAACGATCGACACCACGGCTCACTCCCGAGCTGATCTGGGCGGTCGCCCATTGGATCGGCGTCAGCGCCGTCATGAGCCACACCTGCGCGACGCGCCGACCATCCATATGTTGTGGCGCTCGATTCAATGACACTACTATCATGTGCGCGATGAGCAGGAACGCCAAGAGAGCGACTGGATTTTTCTGCGCTTTCGCGGTGAGCTTAAACACAGCAGGACTGTCCGTCAGGACACGGGAACAGCATTTCTAGTCTCGCTCTTTCAGGCGAAGGCAAAGATGCTCCCCAATCCCTGACCGGGTGACATCAGGAAGGCATGGTCGTGCCATCCCACCGAACACGGCGCAGCAAATCGAAGTCAGAGAGCATCGTACCCGCGCCAAGGACGACAGAGGAAAGGGGATCGTCCGCCATTGACACGGGGAGGCCGGTTTCCTGCATTAGTCGCACATCCAGACGCTTGAGCATCGCCCCGCCACCAGTCATGACGATCCCGCGATCGACGATGTCAGCGGAAAGCTCCGGCGGTGTGCGCTCCAACGCGACGCGAACCGCATTGATGATGGTCGCGACCGAATCTGCCAGCGCCTCGCGGATCTCTTCATCAGTGACGACAATCGTCTTCGGAATACCTTCAATCAGGTTGCGACCCTTAATCTCCACCGTCAGAGGCTCTTCGAGCGGGGCCGCTGAACCAATCTCAATCTTGATCCGCTCGGCCGTGCGCTCACCGATGAGAAGGTTATACTTGCGCTTAATGTACTGGCTGATCGCCTCGTCCATTTCGTTGCCCGCGACACGGACACTCTTTGAATAGACGATTCCGGACATCGAGATGACCGCGATATCGGTTGTTCCTCCTCCAATATCGACGATCATATTCCCGTGTGGTTCGGTGATCGGCAACCCGGCGCCGATGGCAGCTGCCATCGCCTCCTCGACGAGATAGACCTCCGAAGCCTTCGCCCGATAGGCGCTATCCTCGACGGCCCGTCGTTCAACCTGAGTAATTTCGGATGGAATGCCGATAACGATGCGGGGGCTGACCCACTGTTTCCCGTTGTGCGCCTTGCGGATGAAGTACTGAAGCATCTTCTCGGTCACTTCAAAGTCCGCTATCACTCCGTCCTTCATGGGGCGGATAGCGACGATGTTCCCGGGCGTGCGACCGAGCATCTCCTTGGCCTCGCGGCCAACTGCTTCGACTTTGTGGGTAACCTTATTGATGGCGACGATCGAGGGCTCTGAAACCACAATTCCCCGACCGCGCGCGAAGACCAGCGTGTTCGCCGTACCTAAATCGATCGCTAGATCACTCGAGAAGAGACTGAAAACCGAACGTAAATTCATCGTAAAACTATCAAAAACTTTCCGCGAGCCCGCTGCTGCTTCCAAGGCGAACGCCAAATCTCCCGCAATAAGGCTCACGGCGGACCTGCCACACCACTTCACGAAGCAGGTTGCTTCCGTCTTGAAAATCTGTTCCGCTTTGGATTATCAGGACAGCCGCAAAGACTTGAGATCCGGTAGAGCCTGCCCAGGAGCGCGACAAAGGCTGTCGCCGCCTGTAGTAGGCTAACCTAGCACAGCGACCTGACCAGTTCAAGATGAAAACAGGGAAATCAAGACAAGGAAACGAAGCTTGGAAGATAGCCAGGTAGATTTCGCCATAACTGGCTTGAACTCGTCTGGAAGAGCCGTTATTATCCAAAGTTAGCCGAATTGGCGAAGTTGGCCGAGTTGGTTCTTTGCGGCGTCCCGCGACGTCATTATGGTGTCATCCGGCGGGGTCCGCCGCGGGATGACACCCCGGGTGATCCACTCATCTCTCAGTCTGGAGTAGATATGCTTCGGTTTTTCTCCAAGTTTCAGCGATCTCGAAATCTTATCTTGCTCATCTTCTCGCTCGTGCTGCTCGTCGGCATGGTCCTCTTCTATATTCCGAATACGAGTCTTAACCCGAACGCGACCGCTCCGGTGGCGGAAGACGGACAGGTGGTCGTCGCCAAGGTTGGTTCTCGAGAAGTCACCTTACTGCAGTTGAGGCAGAACATGGCTGCGCTCAGTCAGCGCTTTAGTCAGGGGAACCCGCTGCCGGCCTCAACTCTCAAGGCGCTCGGCGTCGATAAGGAAGCGCTTGACCGGTTGATCGAGGAGAGGCTTGCCCTTTCTGAGGCTGACCGCCTCAAGGTATCAGGCACCGATCGTGATGTCAGCGACGTCGTGACGCGAACATTTCTCGATCCGGATTCGGGAAAGTTTATCGGCGTCGAGGAATACAAGCGGCGGCTGCGGCTTAACGGACAAGACCTTGGACAGTACGAGCAGGGCATTCGCGACAGTGCGGCGGTGGGCAAGATGCGCCGTCTCCTGACGGCGGCCGAGCAAGTGTCCGACCGAGACACTGACGAACAATACAAGCTCGACAACACAAGTGTCGAGCTGACCTATGGCATCATCGATCTTGAGAAGGTTCGCAGTAAGTTCAAGCCTGCCGATGCCGAGCTGCAAGCCTACTACGATCAGCACAAAGATAAGTTCAAAGCCACCGAGACGGTTCGCAAGGTGGAATATGTCTTCATTCCCACCGATGAGGTTGGGAAGACGCTCAAGCTTACCGAACAGGATCTGCGAGCCGAGTACGACCAAAACAAGCAGACGGAGCCGCGGGCGAGCATCATCAGGCTCAACATTCTGGCATCGGCAGATGAGGGCACAGTCAAAGCCAAGGTCGATGAGCTTAACAATCGGGTGCGCGGCAGCGCCAATGTCAAAGCCGAGGATTTTGCCACTGTCGCCCGAGGGAATTCTCAGGACGCATCCGCCGCCAAGGGTGGAGATATTGGTTTCGTCAAGAAGAACCCCAACCGATCGTCGGAATGGCGGCAGCGCGCGTTCGGCCTCAAGGTGGGAGATATTGATGGCCCGTTCCGTGATGGCCCGAGCTGGTACATCATGAAGGTGACAGATCAACGCGAGATCCCGTTTGCGGAAATGCGGCCGACGGTCGAGGCCGGGCTTCGTAACCGCCGCGCCTATGCCCAGGCTTCTTTGCTTGCCGATAAAGCCTATGAGAAGGCGACCGAGTACAAGGATTTGAAACGAGCTGCCGTAGAGATGGCCAAGGAGCTCAACGTCAAGTCGGATGTCGTTCTGCGTTCAACACCCTTTTTCAAGGTTGGAGACTCGTTGCCGGGAATCGGGAGCAGTCAGCAATTCGAGGAGGCGGTGACGCCACTTAAGAAAGGCGAGATCGCCGACAAAGTCGGGATCAGCGACGGCCTGGCGGTGCCTCAGCTCTCGGACACGCGAGAAGGAGGTGTCCAATTGACCTTCGATGAGGCACGCAATCAGGTGGAGATCGAGCTGCGCAAGGAGCGCGAACCGAATCTCGCTCTGCAGCGCGCGCAGGAGATTGTCTCGCGGTCAAAGACTCCGGCCGAATTCGAGGCAATGCTCAAAGCGGAGGCAGTTGTCGTCAAGTCCGACACCAACTTCAACACCTTGCAGGCCCCGGGATCAGCCTATGGCGGGCTCCAGGCGCTCCAGGCAGCAAGAGCCCTTGGACTTCGTCTCAAGGCGGGTGAAGTGGTCAAGTCTCCGATCAAGTTCGGCGCCGGCTATCTGATCTTTGCCGCCACCAAACGGACCGAACCGGACCTTTCCCGGCTTGGCGCCGAGCGCGAGGGTATTCGCCAGCGACTGCTCAGCGAACGTCAGCAGATGCTCTACGACACATATATCAAGGAGGCGCGTAAGCGTTATGAGC
>JANNRD010000694.1:0-5435 GCA_031401095.1 Acidobacteriota bacterium | reverse complement strand
GCAAGAGCGTCCAGATGGCCTGGATTCATTGCAGAGTAGGTGTCGGCGATCCACGCCATCTCGCGCTCGCCGGTGCCATAATCCGGCGCTGGCACGTCAGTGCCCGGACCGAGGAAGTTCTTCTTTCCGAGTTCGTGGGCGTAGCGCCTCGTGAGCCTCTCCATCTGGTCAGCGTTGTACTTGCTCGGATCGATGCGGATGCCCCCCTTCCCACCGCCAAACGGGACATTGACGATGGCGCACTAGAAGGTCATGAGAGCGGCGAGCGCCTTCACCACAACCTCAGTGACATCCGGGCTGTAGCGGAGACCGCCCTTGACCGGCAGCTTGTGGTGACTATGTTCAACACGCCACGCCGAAATCACCTCGACGCCTCCATCGGGCTGTCTCAGGGGGAATTGGAAATGATAAACGCTGTTGCATTGCTTGATCTGTTCGATGAGGCCGGCCGGATGCTTCGTAAAGCTCGCAGCCCGGTCAACGTGTTTCAAAACGTCGCCGAAAAAGCTGTTCCCTTGAGCGGTCATTTGCTGGTCCTTTCGTCGCCACGAATACTACCCGAATCGAGGTAGTCTACCGCGGACACTCTAGCAGTTGAGGGACTATCATTCGAGATCAAAAACCCGACCGCCTGAGACGGCTTCTAGCGAGGGCACTGGTGCCGGCCACCGTTAGGTTGCCAGGAAGCAAAGATAAAAAGGCGCAAAAGGGAATTGAAACGCACTCACGGGTTGACCTCCTCCGCGACGCTGATTGACCGCGCACTCTCATTTCCGGACGTGTCGACTGCAGTGACCCGATAATAGTACTTCTTCCCGACGACGACCTTGTCATCGCGAAATGTAGTGGGGGTGTGCAGACGCGGTGTCAGCTTGAGCCATTGCGCCGCCGACGCATTCTCATTCTCTGACCGATAGATCAGGTAGCCTGCCAGATCGGGCTCAGGATTGGATGGCCAGAACATGCTGACGATGCCATTGATCGAAGCAATCTTGATCGAGTCAGGCGGCCCCGGTGCGAAGGTGTCTTTTGGAATCACCCCAACGACCCTGCTGTCGTTGCTCTCGATCGCCTCTGAGAGCGTCCCGCCCGCTGTTGCAGTTGAGAGGGTTCGGACGAAGTACTCGTATTTCATCCCGAATTGAAAACTCCGATCGAGATAGCTGGGCTCGACCAGCGGCTGCGCGTTGAGACGCTTCGGATCTCCATCGGTCCGGCGATAGAGGTTATACCCGGCAACGTTGGCGGGAGAAGTTCCCGGCTCGTTCTCCGACGGCGCCACCCAGGTGATTGAAATCTCGCTCTGGCGCACCTCGGTTTGGAGGCCTGCTGGCGGTTTGGCGACGTCGATGACTGGCGTCGTGATCGCGTAATTGGAGAAGTCCGCGACGACCCCATTCGCGCTTACAAGACGCACCGCATATCGATACCGCGAAAGGGAACTGTTTGGCGACGGTGTGATCATATCCTGATAGGTAATCGACGTGCGGGCCGCCGGGATGGCCTCACCGGGAATTTCAGAGATGATCGTCGATCTGGCTGAGAATTCTTCCTGAGCAAGACCCAGGGGAGCGTCTGCCGCCTCAATCAGACGGTAGATGGAAATCCGTCCGAGTTTCCCTGATCCTGGGGGCCTCGTCAGTGGAAAGCTGATGATGATCCGGGTTCCGCGCTGGATCGCTGTCAGGTCGCTGACCATGAGGGGGGCGCGCGGGATTGGCGGAAGGGGATCGCCGATCTTGCCGCAGGCCGACGCAAAAATGAGCACGCAAAACACCGTTGCCAGAGGCGACGGAACAGACTGAAGGCGACGGAAGAAGCGCACCAGAGGATGAGTATCTGCGTTTGCCGCGCTATTTTCCGTTCTTCCTATGGTCTCTTCTCGTTGTCTGTCTTGGGGATTGCTATTGCAGGCGAGTTGTCGCCCGGCCCACAACCTACAGGATATAGCGACTAAGATCTTCGTTCTTAACGATCGCCGCGAGCATCGAGTTGACATAGGCGAAATCAATTACCTGGTGCTTCTCCACCAGGTCCGGACCTTCGAAGGAAATTTCATCGAGGACCTTTTCAAGAATGGTCTGCAATCGTCTTGCTCCGATATCCTCGGTCGTCTCGTTGACTCGGAAGGCAAAATTAGCGATGCCATCGATCGCGTCCTCCGTAAACTCCAGATCGATGCCTTCGGTCCCGAGGAGCGCCTTGTACTGCTTCAGAAGCGCATTCTTCGGTTCGGTGAGGATGCGCTTGAAGTCCTCGATGGTCAGCGGCTGCAACTCAACCCTGATCGGAAAACGCCCCTGCAGTTCCGGGATCAGGTCCGATGGCTTGGAGACGTGAAACGCGCCGGCGGCAATAAACAGGATGTGGTCGGTTTTGACCATTCCGTATTTGGAGTTGACGGTCGTGCCCTCGACGATCGGGAGAATATCTCGTTGCACGCCCTCGCGCGAAACATCCGGACCGTGGCCGCTTTCGCGTCCCGCGATTTTGTCGATCTCATCAAGAAAAATGATCCCCGATGATTCGACGCGCTCGAGCGCGATCCTCGCCACCTGATCCATATCAACCAGTTTTTGCTCTTCCTCCTGGAGGAGATATTCGACGGCCTCGTCGACGCGCATCTTGCGTTGCTTGGTTCGGCTGCCGAAAATGCCGGGCATCATATCCTTCAGATTGATGTCCATTTCTTCGATGCCCTGGTTGGAGAATATCTCAAAGGATGGGAAGTTCTTCTCTCTTACTTCCAGCTCGACGATGCGGCTGTCGAGCTTCCCGTCGCGTAGCTGTTTGCGAAGCTTCTCCCGTGTCCGTTGATATGTATCTTGCGCGGCTGCGTCAGACTCCTCGATCTGATCGATGGCGGGCGTCGCATGAGGCTTGTTTGGCGGAAGCAGCAGATCGAGGATGCGCTCTTCGACGTTCTGCTCAGCCTTTTCCCCTATTTCTTCGACCTTCTCCAGCCTCACCATATCGACCGCGATCTCGACGAGATCGCGAATCATCGACTCGACATCGCGACCGACATAACCAACCTCGGTAAACTTCGAAGCCTCGACCTTCAGAAACGGGGAGGACGAGAGTCGTGCGAGTCGACGCGCAATCTCAGTCTTTCCGATCCCAGTCGATCCGATCATGATGATGTTCTTCGGCATGACTTCCTGCGCCATATCTGCAGGCAGTTTCTGGCGCCGCATCCGGTTCCGTAATGCGACCGCGACCGCGCGCTTCGCATCCTTCTGGCCGACGACGTGCTTGTCGAGCTCTGCGACAATTTGGCGTGGGGTCAGATCGTCAAGACTGACACTCTCTTCAATTTCACCCGATAAGTAGATAACCATAATTCGTTCTGAGTGATCGCTGGGCGCGCGGTGCCGACCGCACGCCCGTTCAGCGAACACTCGCTCAGATTTCTTCAATCACAATATTGAGGTTGCTGTAGATGCAGATCTGCCCGGCGATCTTCATCGCCTCCTCCGCAATCTGTGCGGCTGGCATCTCAGTGTGAGCGGCAAGCGCTCGCGCGGCGGCGAGAGCGTAGGGCCCGCCGGACCCGATCGCGACAATGCCGTCATCCGGCTCGATAACATCGCCAGTCCCTGAGACAACCAGCGTCGCCTGCAGATCAGCGACGACCAGCAACGCCTCGAGGTTGCGCATCATCTTGTCAGTGCGCCAATCCTTGGCCAACTCGACCGCAGCGCGAGTGATCTGACCGTGAAACTGCTCAAGCTTCGCTTCAAACCGCTGAAAGAGCGCAAAGGCGTCTGCGCTTGCGCCAGCAAAGCCGGCGACCACGCGATCGTTGTAAAGCCGGCGCACCTTGCGCGCCGATGACTTCATGATCGTGTCACCGAGGGTCACCTGGCCGTCCCCCGCAACCACGACCTTTCCGTTTCGCCGAACCGACAAGATGGTAGTGCTTCTCACGCGATCAAGCTGTGGTTTGCCGACGGGCTCAAAAGGAAATGGCATAATTTGAACTATAAGGGCGCTCATGATGCTTGTCAAGAAACTAGCTTGGAGCCTTGCTTGACAGCACTTGCACGCTAAGTTACCTTGCTCGTTTCAAAGCCAGACGGCGAAAAATCCCGGACTTTTTCGGTCGGCCTGGCCATTATCATGGAGGGGTTTTATGGCAATTAAGGTAGGCATTAATGGATTTGGCCGAATCGGACGCAATGTTCTGAGGTCGGCGCTTGGAGATCAGGAGCTCGATTTCGTCGCAGTTAACGATCTGACTGACACAAAGACGCTCGCGCACCTGCTCAAATACGATTCAATCCTGGGGAATCTCGATCGCGACATTTCCCACACGGAGAACACCATTAGCGTCGCTGGCGATCAATTCCGCGTCTTCGCGGAGCGTGATCCGGCGCGCATTCCGTGGGAAGAGGTTGGTGCCGAGATAGTCATCGAATCGACAGGACGTTTTACCGATCGAGACAAAGCCGCGGCACATCTGCGCGGGGCGGTGAGGAAGGTGATCATCAGCGCGCCTGCAAAGAACGAGGATCTGACCATCGTCCTCGGTGTCAATCAGGAGGCGTACGATGCTTCGCGGCACCACGTCATCTCAAACGCTTCGTGCACGACCAATTGTCTCGCCCCGGTTGCAAAGGTGGTTCACCAGCAGTTCGGCATTCGTAAGGCGCAGATGACGACGATTCACTCATACACGAATGACCAGGTGATTCTGGACTTCCCGCATAAAGATCCACGTCGTGCGCGAGCTGCCGCTCTCTCGATGATCCCGACCTCGACGGGCGCGGCCAAGGCCGTCGCGCTGGTCCTGCCCGAGTTGAAGGGGAAGTTTGATGGAATTTCCGTGCGGGTCCCAACCCCGAATGTCTCTCTCGTCGATGTCATTTTCGAGCTCGAGAGGGAGACGACGAAAGAGGAACTCAACCGGGCGTTCAAGAAGGCATCCGCCGAAGAGTTGAAAGGGATTCTTGCCTTTGAAGAAGAGCCGCTCGTCTCAATCGACTTCCGGGGCAATTCGCATTCTTCGATTGTCGATGCGGCCTATACAAGCGTCATCGGCGGGAACCTCGTCAAGGTCCTCGCGTGGTATGACAATGAGTGGGGCTATTCGTGCAGGGTTCGCGATCTGATCAAGTTCCCCGCCTCGAAGGGACTCTAGCACTGGCACGGGTGGAGCACAACGCCGCGCCAGAAGCGCCGCTTTTAGAGCGAAGCGGGAGACGGGACTCGAACCCGCGACGTCCAGCTTGGGAAGCTGGCATTCTACCACTGAATTACTCCCGCAATTGAACGTTTAACCTACCACAGCGGGGTCTTTGGTCGCAATAGACTTCCCATCCAGTTGGCAGTGTCCCAATTTGGAGAGGAGGAAGAAAGAAGACTCACGCGAACGACGCGAACGACGCGAACGAACGCGAAGGGGAATGAGAGGAAGGGACGTTTTATTCGGG
>JANNRD010000693.1:0-8088 GCA_031401095.1 Acidobacteriota bacterium | reverse complement strand
GGAACTTGATGGGTCCGAGCGCCTCAAGCACGGCTGGGGTGTCGACTACGAAATGAAACTCGGGTGTCTCCTGACCTTCACTCCTGGCATCCGCAGCACGCAACACTTGCCTCGCCACCTTGCGCAAGATCGAGCCGATCTCGCGCTCAAGGTTGCGGACGCCGGCTTCACGTGTATAAGCCTCGATCACGGTTCTGATGCCTTCGTCGGAGAAGGAGACCTGCTCGGCTTTGATCCCGTTGGCCTGGCATTGCTTGGAAACGAGGTGGCGCCGTGCGATCTCAAGCTTCTCGCGCTCTGTATACCCCGCCAGCCGGATGATCTCGAGGCGGTCCTGGAGTGGCGGCGGGATACGGTGGAGCACATTGGCCGTGGCGATGAACATGACCTGCGAAAGATCGTATTCAATGTCGAGATAGTGATCGTGGAACGTGTGATTCTGTTCCGGGTCGAGAACCTCGAGGAGAGCCGCTGAGGGGTCACCGCGAAAATCGGCGCCCAGCTTGTCCACCTCATCGAGCAGGATCAGCGGATTGATGGTTCCGGCCTTCTTCATCATCTGGATGATCTGGCCCGGTAGCGCGCCGATATAAGTCCGGCGATGGCCGCGGATTTCGGCCTCATCCCGGACTCCGCCGAGGCTTAACCTGACAAAATTGCGCCCCGTTGCTCTGGCGATCGACCGACCAAGAGAAGTCTTCCCGACACCCGGGGGACCGACAAAACACAGGATCGAGCCACGCGGCTTTTCGACCAGCTGCCGCACCGCAAGGTACTCCAGAATGCGCTCCTTGACCTTCTCGAGTCCGTGATGGTCCGCATCGAGTACCTCCTGAGCAAAATTGAGATCGCGAATCTCCTCACCACGCTTCTGCCACGGGACAGCCAGCAACCAATCAAGATAGTGTCGCGAAACTGTCGACTCCGCCGACATTGGCGGCATCTGTTCAAGTCGCCGCAACTCGGCGGTCGCCTTCTCGTAGCCTTCGGGACTCATCCCCGCTGATTCAATCTTCTGCTTCAGCTCTTCGAATTCAGCGTGTTCGTCCTTACGTCCAAGTTCTTTGTGGATGGCTTTGATCTTCTCGTTGAGATAGTACTCGCGCTGTGCTCGTTCCATCTGCCGTTTGACGCGGGTCTGAATTGTGCGATCGACGTTGAGCTTTTCCGTTTCGATATCGAGCAGCTCGATCAATCTCAGCAGCCGCTCGTGGGTTGAAAAGATCTCGAGCAGTCCCTGTTTGTCTTCGACGGTCAGCTTCAGGACATGTGCCAGATTGTCGACCATCTCGCTCGCGTCGGGTGTTCTCAAAGCAGCCTGCAATTGCTCGGGGCTGGGGTCCTGCGCGAGCTTGATGTACTGTTCGACGAGAATGCCAAGGCGCGTCGCCAGCGCGGTTGTTCGCTTACCGCTCTCGGTGCTCGCCGGCGCCCGGCGGAGCGTCGCGACCAAATAGCCGTCCTTCTCTTCGACGCGAACCGCGCGCGCCCGCTCTCGTCCTTCGACGAGGACCTTGATTGTCGCTTCGCTCGGCTTGCGCATCGAATTGGCAATCTGCGCGAGCGTCCCCACCTTGTAGATCTGTTCCGGCGTCGGCTCCTCGATCGTCGCGTCGTGCTGAGTCGCAAGGAAGATCATGTGATCGCCGGCGAGCGCTGCGTCAAGCGCCTGCACCGATGAAACACGCCCGATATTGAAAGCAGCGCGCGTGTGCGGAAAGACCACCACATCGCGGATTGGTACCATCGGGTAGCAGACGACATCACTCGGCGTACTGTCATGAAATTCTTGCATTCTGATTAGACCTCAATCGATCAAAGTTCGCTCCGGATGCAGCGAACGCCAAGTGGGTATCCGCAACGGGATCTGAATCTCACTGCATGTCTCTTGTGGAAGGCGCGCTCGCCGCGTGAGATCTGGGGTCGTTCTCGTCATGGCCATCGCCTGTGCTTTAGGGGAATGAGCTCAACCCGCAGCGGCCGCGCCGCCCGGTGCTCGGGTGATCTCAGCCGGCTTTTTCGAGAGGGAATGCCGCTCGGCGATTGGCCACCATTTCCGCTGTGACAACAAACTCTTTGACCTTCTTCTGACTCGGCAGTGCATACATCGCTTCGAGCATGAGCTCTTCGAGGATCATCCGCAGGCCGCGCGCGCCAACCTTGCGTTCACAGGCCAGCACCGCGACGGCGCGCAACGCATCCTCGGTGAAACGCAATTTGATGTTATCCCATTCGAACTGTTTCTGGTATTGCTTGATCAGCGCATTCTTTGGCTGGGTCAGGATCTCGACCATCGCCGCCTCATCGAGTTCGTGGAGAGTCCCGATGACCGGTAATCGACCAACGAACTCCGGGATGAGACCGAATCGGATCAGATCCTCGGGTTGCACCTGCTCGAAGAGGTTTGCGCTTCGTGCCTGCTGCATGTTGCGAATCTTCGCGTTAAACCCAACTGCTTTCTGTCCAATTCGCTTCTGAACGACTTTCTCCAGCCCGACAAACGCGCCCCCGCAGATAAACAGAATGTTGGTCGTGTCGACGAGGTAGAACTCCTGATGCGGATGCTTGCGGCCTCCTTGAGGTGGGACATTCGCGACCGTTCCCTCGAGAATCTTGAGCAGTGCTTGTTGCACACCCTCACCGGAAACATCCCGTGTAATCGACGGATTCTCATCCTTGCGGCAAATCTTATCGATCTCGTCGATGTAGATGATTCCGTGTTGTGCCCGCTCGACGTCGCCATTTGCCGCCTGCAACAGTTTGAGGATGATGTTTTCGACATCCTCACCGACGTAGCCCGCCTCAGTCAGCGTCGTTGCATCGACGATGGTAAAAGGCACCTTCAGCATTCGCGCGAGCGTCTGTGCAAGCAGGGTTTTGCCGGTGCCTGTTGGCCCGATCAGCATGATGTTCGATTTCTGGATCTCGACATCGGATCGGCGCTTGAGCATTTCAATGCGCTTGTAGTGCTGATAGACGGCGACTGCGAGTTTCTTTTTGGTCTCCTCCTGGCCAATGACGTATTCGTCAAGAAATGTCTTGATCTCGTGTGGTTTCGGCAGGGGTGGTCGTGTCGCGGCGGCTTCCTGCTGCGCGTCATCGCTGATGATCTCGATGCAAATGTCGATGCACTCGTTGCAGATATAGACGGTCGGGCCAGCGATCAGTTTCTTGACCTCATTCTGGCTCTTGCCGCAAAAGCTGCAGCGCAGTGTGTCTTCGCCTCTTCGCATTATCTGCCTCTTCGCACTATCTGGTGACCTTCACCAGGCGCATGATTGTCGCTCTTCAGCAGCTGCCGAGCACCGCCATCTTCATCTTGCGCCCGCGGGATTGCCGCTGAAAAAAACAGCACCGCTTGGAGCAATGCATCATGAATCATAATCAACTGTAGGCGCTGCGCGCAAGCCTGTTTCTTTTAGACGCCCGGATCGATCTCATGACCCGTTTTGAGCGTTCCACAAGCTCTGACGCAGTGCTCACAAATCTGCGCGCCATGGCCCGGAAACAGGCGCCCGCCCTGGGGGTTCTCACTGTCATGTGGGGTGAAACTGCAGGCGACGTCAATAGCCTCCGAGAACCAACGTTGATACCACGACCGCTTCGACTCCGGTGGCGCGACTCCCAACTCGCGGAAGTCAGCCAGGAGGTCGATGCAAACATCAACGCATTCCCCGCAGATGTAGCCCTCACGCCCCTGGAAGAGTCTCTCAACCTCACCCTCGCCGAGCCCGCAGAACGAACAGCGTGCGAGGAGTTCCTGCTCACCCGGATTCGCTGGGCCGCTGGACGGGCGGGCCCCAGGCAGCCTCTCCGGCGATCCATCAGGCAACCCATCAGACAAGCCAAGTGACAGAGTGCGATCCGTCATCCCTCGTCACCTTTCTGCGACTTGAATCTCCGCCGACACGCGAGCCCATTACTCGCGGTGTTTGATCACCTGATCGATGATACCGTAATCCTTCGCCTGCGCAGCCGTCATGATTCGATCGCGCTCGACATCCTTCTCGATCTGCTCGATTGGCTGGCCCGTGTGAGTAGACATGATTTGGTTCAGATTCTCGCGCATCCGGATGATCTCCTCAGCCGCGATCTTGATGTCGCTTGCCTGACCCGAAATACCACCAGCCGAAGGCTGATGAATCAAAATGCGAGAGTTCGGCAGCGCGAAGCGCTTGCCCTTTGTGCCAGCGGCAAGAATGACAGCGCCCATCGATGCGCATTGACCGACACAGATTGTCGTGATTGGCGATCGAACAAACTGGATCGTGTCGTATATCGCCATGCCCGCGGTAATCGAGCCTCCTGGTGAGTTGATGTAGAGCGAGATATCCCGGTCCGGGTCTTCCGACTCGAGAAAGAGCAACTGCGCGACGACGAGATTCGCAATCGCATCGTCGATCGGAGTCCCGATGAAAATAATGTGTTCCTTGAGCAGCCGAGAGTAAATGTCGAACGCACGTTCTCCGCGCGCCGTCTGCTCGACCACCATTGGCACCAAATGACTATGTGGTTCAATCATCATATCGTTAATACTACCCTCATTCCGCGCGCGCTCCAATTGGAGTCCCGAGCGGAGACCCGCGCTTGAAATGGTTTCTGGGGATCGCCTGTGACGCCCCGTGGCACGTCGGCGGAGCGTAGGGAAGAGATATCGACGCCAGGATCGCTCCAAAAAAAAGGGGACGAGACGATCCAAGTCTACTGGTCACGATCAGGCTTGTTCTGGTGATTGATCTGGTTGCGGCAGAAGTTCGGGACCGTCGCTCTGTTCAGAGTGCGTCTCAGTGACTTCTTTGATCGTGACGTCAGCGCTCTTGATTATTGCATCTAAAGTCTTCTGATGTCGCAACCTGTTTTTGATACTAGACACGGCCTCATCCTTTGTCAAGCGGGCCCGCACGGCCTCTACCGGGTCACCACTTAGAGCTGCGATGCGTTCGATCTCGACATCCACTTCAGCATCACTGACGTCGATCTTCTCAGCCTCGCCGATGCGCTCAAAGACGAGCGCCGCGCGGACGTCGCGCACCGCTCGGACCTGAGCTTCACCGCGTCGCTCCTGCCAGTTCATCTCACGAATACTCTGCTGAGGAACTCCGTTCCTGAACATCTCGTAGGCGAGCTCACGAAGCAGCTCGGATGCTTGCTGCTCGACAAGGGTTTCAGGTACGGCGAAATCATAGGCACCAAGGATCTCGTCAATCGCTACTTGACGGAGGTGTCTGTCGGCCGCAACCTCGGAGTTTGTCAAGAGGCCTTCCCGCACCTTTTCCCGTAAACTGGCGATGGTCTCTGACCCATCAAAGCCTTTCGCAAATTCATCATCAAGCTGCGGCAATTCCTTGCGTCGAACCGCGACAACAGAGGCGGTGAAGTCGATTGTCTTACCTGCGAGCCCCGGAGATGAGAAGTCGGCGGGGTACGCGACGCGAAACTCCGGTGTCTCGTCCGCTCTGACACCAAGCAGATGCTCGTTGAACTCGGCCTGGACGCCCTCAGATCCGAGTTCGATCGAGACATCATCGGCTTTGAGATCCTCTTCACCGGCTGGCACAACATACTTGCCGACGAGGTTGACCGAGACCGTGTCGCCCTCCTGAGAGGGGCGATCCTCGACTGGGACAAGCTGCGCAGATGTCTCTCGTATGTTCTCGAACACTCTATCGATCGCCTCTTCGGTAACCGGCATAACCTGCTTCGTCAGCTTTAGCTCCCGATACTCTACCAGCTCGAAATCTGGAAGCACCTCAACGCTTGCCTTAAACCGCAATGGCTGACCTTCGACAAGGGAGACATCGCTGATATCCGGCTGGCCGATGACACGGAGATTGTTATCAACAATCGCGTGCTGGAGCGCATGAGGAAGAAGCTGCTCGAGGACGCCTTCCTTGATGTCTCTCGCAAAACGCTGTTTGACCACGGTCAAAGGGACATGGCCCGGACGAAAGCCCGGAACTTTCGCAAACCGTGAGAGTGATTGGTAGCTCTTTTCGAACTCTGCCGTAACCTCTTCGGCCGCGACTTCGATTGTCAGGTCCTTCTTGCAGTCCGACGCTTCCGCGACAGCAACTTCTACTTTCAAGTGCGATTTCCCTTCATTCAATAGCCGTGATACTGGCGATGCTGGCTTATGGCCCGGGAGGGATTCGAACCCACACGCCGTGAAGCACAGCATTCTAAGTGCTGCATGTCTACCAGTTTCATCACCGGGCCAAATCGAGCTTCTGAGCCTAACAAAATTCGCATGGGGGCGCAACCACGGCAAACGGTGGCCAAACGGTGGGTGGTGTCTCAGTTTCGTCAGAAGACAGAGGAATGAACCACCGAGACACCGAGACACAGAGAAAGCACAGAGAAGAAATAGGAAGGGTGGAGAGGGTGCTGACAACCCCTCTTGTTCTTCTCTGTCCTGTCTCTGTGTCTCGGTGTCTCGGTGGTTACTCCTGTCATTGCCGATTTGACAGCGATCTCTGATGCAGCCTATAACTGCCTCGAAAGGGAGAAGGACCAACGATGACACTAATGGAAGAAATCACTCTCGCGCTGACGACTGCCATGAAGGCAAAGGATGCGCCGCGACTGTCAACTCTGCGGATGGTCAAGAGTGCGCTCAAGAACCGCGAGATCGACAAGATGGCGCCCCTCGATACCACTGAATCGATGAAAGTGCTGCAGTCGCTCGTCAAGCAGCGGCGTGACAGTGTCGAACTGTACTTGCAGGCCGGACGGCCCGAGCTGGCGGACAAGGAATCTGCGGAGATCATAGTCATTGAAGAGTACCTGCCTCCCGCTGTTGATGAGGCAACTCTCGCAACACTCGTCGAGGAGGCGCTCCTCGAGATCGGCGCGACCGGTGCGAAGGATATGGGCCGTGCGATGAAGGCGGTCATGGCCAAGCTCACCGGCCAGGCGGTCGACGGCAAGATCGTCAGCGGACTGGTCAAAGCCAGGCTTGGAGGCTGAGGGGGCCCCGCGCGGATTCTTCAATCGAAGAGCGTTCCCTGAAGCGTCGGACGTCGGAAGGTGTTGAGCTTCGCGTGAGAGGGCGATTCCTGCGAGACAAAGCCAAGCTTTCTGCAGTGGAGCTTGAAGGACTGAATAATCATTTCCCAATAGACGCCTTTGCCGCGCATCCGCTTACCGAACTTGCTCTCGTTCAATTTGCCGCCCCGCACTTCACGCACGCGGTTGAGGATGCGGTCGGCGCGCAACGGAAGCGCTGCGCGCAGTCGCTCCTCAAAGTACGGTGCAACACTACCCGGCAAACGCAGCAGATTGAGGAATGCCTTTGTCGCACCCGCATCGCGGGCGCGACTGAGCAGCTCCGGGATCTGGTGTTCGTTGAGCCCGGGGACTATTGGGGCGATTCCGATGCCAACCGGGATTCCGGCTTCGGCGAGGGCCCGCATCGCACCAAAACGCGCCTCCGGGAATGGTGCCCGTGGCTCGAGCGCCCTTGCTGATTCGTGATCGGCAAATGGAATGGTAAAGAAGACACTGGCTTCGGCTTCTCGTGTAAGGGCAGCCAGCAACTCAACGTCCCGACGGATGAGAGCTGACTTGGTGACGATACTGATCGGATTCCGAAACTCGAGACAGACCTCGAGACAGCGTCGCGTCAATTCGTAGTTGGCCTCGAGCGGGATATACGGGTCAGAAGTGAAGGAGAAGACAAGCAACTGACCCCTCCACGAGCGTCGCATGAATTCGTCGCGCAGCAGTTCCGGGGCACGAACTTTCGCGACGATCTTGCTCTCGAAATCAGTGCCTGCGCCGAAGCCGAGATACTCGTGCGTCGGACGCGAGAAGCAGTAGGTGCAAGCGTGCGGGCATCCGCGATAGCAGTTAACGGAATAGTCAAAGCCAACGTCAGGGCTTTGGTTGTGCGTAATGATCGACCGGGTCGCGGTTTCCTCGAAGACCTCGACCTTGACGGGCGGCGGCTCACCGATCCATTCCTGGTGGGTGATGAGCCATGGATTAGGGGGATTCTGAACGTAGCGCATATTGACCCGTTAGCTCAGCTTGCTCGAGAAACCAGAATGACTCCGCGTGACCCAGAATGACTCCGGGTGACCCCGAATG
>JANNRD010000692.1:0-2425 GCA_031401095.1 Acidobacteriota bacterium | reverse complement strand
AACTGGAGCGAACCCAGGAGCCGTACCGACGCAGCTATCTCGCGTTGATCAAGGACCTGCCCCAGCTTGAGGTCACCGAGGAAGCGACGATTCTCGCGGATGGGTATATGTCACGGGGCATCTTTCAGCGGAAGTACCTGGGGGATGCCTTGCATGTTGCGCTCGCGTCCTGTCACAAGGTTGATTATCTTGTGACGTGGAACTTTGGCCATATGGCCAGCGTTCACCGCCAGTCACGGATTAAACTATTCAACGCGGCTGCGGGGTTCTTCGCTCCGGAGATAGTGACGCCGGAGTTCCTGGTGAGCGAGTTGTAGGGTGGCGAGGAAAGGAGTACAAGCTTAGGTCGGCTTCCTTCATTCGCGAGAACCGAGGAATAGTCCGCGGGGGCAACGACTTTTTAGCTTGGCATATGTACCGTCGTCCACATTTTCTCGAAGAGTTGCACGCGATCCGTGAGGAGATGGCGCGTGAATGCGACTATGACACAGAGTTATTTGCCGAGATGGTACGGCACAATCTGCCGCCCGCGCACGGCCCGGCCCGCAATATTCGCGGTCTCCGACTTCATGCGCCACCAAACCCACTGGCTGCGAGTCGCACCTCACGCAGCCGGAAGCGGAAGACATAGCTATGTCAGAACCATTTGACGCAATCGGCTTCAAGGTGCCCGACGAAGCGGCGTATCACGCGCTTGCAGAAGAGGCGCATCAGCGCGGAGCAGTCAGCGAGGCTCGACGCGACCGCGCAACTCTTCATGGATGCTGCTGGCGTCTTGGCGAGGGCCTTGAAGTCTGGACTGTCCTTCATGAATCGAAGGAAGGTGTCTTTTACGCCGATTGCCGACCGGCTTTTCGTGGACGTCATCTCTACGCGCTCTATCCGTGGGAAATCATGGAGTACGAAGAGGACGGCGAGGCGGTGGTGCGCGGGATCGTTGCGGGAAGCGACACAGAGGTGATCTTCGAGCTGCAGAACTTGACGGAGATTCATCCCGGAGGTTTCCGTGAACGTCCGATCACTGCGGTCATGTCGGGCCTGGCGTATCACGCGAGGCTCAATCGTCGCCGGCTTGCGCCCTACCTTCGTTCTCTTGCCAACAAGACAGCACGCCGCAATGTGGCGGAGAACGATTACGAAGTTCGCGGGGAGGTGCTGCACTGGCGGGAGCTTCGCAATCCGCAAACGACGAGTGATCTAGTCTGGGTCTATCTTGATACGGGGCGGATCAAGCTCGAGGTGCTCGCGAGCCGGAGCCATCTGCAAGGCGAATTGAGGCCTGGGGTACAGATTACTGCGGAAGTCTGGCTGCAGGGACACATCCTCAGTGAGAGCGAACTGCAGGCGCGCTACGAGGGAATCGATAGCGATATCCCGCGCAGCGATTTCTGGACGTCGTTGAGAAGAGTGAACTAGTTCTATGTAACAGGGATTTAACTAGCACTTGAACCACAGAGACACGGAGACACAGAGAAAGCACAGAGAGGAATTAGGTTGATGTATCAAGCGCGGGACACTTCTCTACAACCCTTTCTTGTTCTTCTCTGTGCTTCCTCTGCGTCTCCGTGTCTCTGTGGTTCAGCGCTAGTGAAATCCCTGCTACATGCCACCAGTGCGTCTCACGATTTTGGATTGAGGAGACAGGCTACAGACTTTCGCGTAGTGTCCTAAGACACGACCGACTTTCTAGCTTAGTGCTTCTCTCAATCCAAAATCGCGAGGCCCTTCCTAACTACGGAGAGTACGAAGTTTCTTCGTCACCTTCCGATCCCGCTGCCATTTGTTGAAGAGGGCCCCACTACTACTGAAAACATCGACCTGTATCCGGGCAAGGTCCCACGCTCGCAGCCAACTGAAGCTCCTCAGCAGGTCCTTGCCCTTTGTCGCAAGTGTAATGAAGTACCAGCCGAGGTTGCCAAGGAGGCTCCGGCGCGGTTCAGTCATGGCATAAATGAATTGGCTGCGGTCGCAACGGTAGTCCCGCTCACGTTTGACAACTGCGTCAGCCGTCCAACTCCCACCGCGAAAGTGGTGAATTCGGGAACGCGGTGCCAGCGCCACTTCCCATCCATGCAGTAACGCTCTGCGACAAAAGTCGATCTCCTCATAGAAAGCAAAATAGATTGGGTCGAGCAGGCCGATCTCATCGAGGACGGCCCGCTTGATCGCGAAGCACGCACCCTCGACCCACTCCACCGGTATCGAGCATCGTGCAGTTTCCGGAGTCCGCAGTTCTTCGAGAAAGTTGGGAAAGGCGGTTGTCGTCCAATCGTTCAGGGCCTCTGTGTCGTACTCCATTTGCACCGCCCCGATGATACCGACCCGGGGTGTGCTCTCTCCGACGCGGACCAACTCGCCGAGCCATTCCGGCGTTACTCTCGTGTCAGGGTTGAGAAGCACGACGTAGTCGGCTCCCCAGGTTAAG
>JANNRD010000691.1:0-2500 GCA_031401095.1 Acidobacteriota bacterium | reverse complement strand
GCTTGAACTGCTCGTTCTCCTTGAACAGGGCGATGACGTTTTTCAGCCGCGGGTGGAACGGGTAGGTCGCCGCGATCTCGTCAGCGATCGCCTCGGCGCCACGGTTCGCCGTCTTCGACTTCGCGGCCTCCTCCAGCTTGCGGCCGAAGGCCTCGGCGATGTCCCCGATCTCCGCCTTGTCCGGGAGAACCTTGAACAGACGTTTGCGCAGGATGTCGTAGATCTCGTTGGCGGCGAGGTCCACGGGCGTGATGTTGCGCTCCTGGCGGCCGAGTTCAGCGCGCGCGTCCTCGAGTGCCCGGTTGATGAGCTTCGCCCCGGTGTCGTAGGCGGCAGCCAGGTCGGAGACGACCACGCAGACATTCTTCTTCTTGCCGGCGGCAGTGAGCAGATTCGCGAAGGCGCGGGTCGCGATATCGCCGACCGTGCCGTTTCCGACTTTCTGCGTGTCGAGGTAGTGGAAGTACGGCGGTAGCTCGTCGAGCAGGATGAGAATCGGCTGGTCACCCTCGAAAAGGCGGAGCCAGTCCTGCTCGTCCGGCGCCTTCGGTCCGCCGGTCCAGAACGCGCTGGAACTGGTCGCCCTTACCGAGCTGGTGCGCGATCTCACCCCACAGGAAGTGGTCCGGGCTGTTCCGGCCGTTGAAGGCAGCGATGCGAGCCGTGTCGAACGCCAGCGCGTGGGACATCCCGGCGCAGTGCTTGCGCCGGAGCCCGGGGTGCTTGGCAAGGAGGCCGAACCCGACCAGAAGGTGCGTCTTGCCACCGCCCATCGCCTGCTTCAGGTGGAAGACCGCCTGGGCGGACGCGCCCGCAAGCCGGGCAAGGCCCTCGCTGACCAGGTCCCGCATCCCCTGCGTGATGAACGTCTTCTCGAAGAACGCGTCCCCGTCGCCCTCGGAGAGAATCAGACCATCGAGCTGCTCGACCTGATCGCTCAGCTTGATGGACAGCGCGTTTGGCTGGAGAAGGCAAGCGTCGCGGACGGTCTTCATCGGCTCATGGCTCCCACTGTGCTCGTCAACTCAGGTTCGGCAACTTCGCGCAAACACACGCTTTCCCGTGAACGACGACACTTCCGCTCACGATGTGGGGGATTCTCCGGGCAAGGCGGGGGTTTGTCAATGCGTTGGCAACGACAGGCTGGTCGAGCTATGGCCTTCTTTCCCAGAAGTTTGTGTGAATCGCAGCAGGGATCTCTTTCGCTTCATGAATAATCACCTGCTCTTCGGGGACAATTCATTGACCTCACTCCTGCCAGCTGGTTGATGCCCCCTTTCTGCTGGTTCAGGTTGTGCGAGTTGCTGCGGCGAATGAAGATCGTGATTACAAACGAAAACTCCATGAAGAACTGCTGTCACGCCTGAGAGGAGCAATGCTATAATCACATTAGGCTCCTCCATGGACAGTTATCCAGCCAATGGAGTCAAATCAACCGACCGGGAGAATTTGTTCCCGGAGAAGATGGGGAGAAGAGGCCCGCTGAATTCAAGGCAGATCGACGGGGAGAACTCTTCAAATAAAGGACTGCCATGCTGAGATCATTGCAAATCGAAAACCTCACGGTCTTTCCCAAGGCCGAATTCAAGTTCGGTAAAAATTTAAACATCATCATCGGTGAGAATGGCTCAGGAAAATCGCATATCCTTAAGGTGGCCTATGCCGCCATTGCAGTGAGTGCTGCGAGGGGAAAGGATGGCGGAACTGAGGTAGCAAGCAAAGCCCAACTCCAACCGGCTCTTGCCGACAAGTTACAAGCTGTATTCCGCCCGGACGGACTATGGCGACTGGTTCGCCGCAGATTGGGTCGAAGCAAGTGCCGGTTAAAGTACATATTTAATACGGAGAAACTAAATCTCACGTTTACCTTTTCAACAGTCGCGAGAACTGAGGTGAAGTTAGAAACTACGCCGACCATGCGGGTGGCCAAGCTCCCGGTATTTCTTCCCACGCGCGAGCTACTTACGATTTCTCCAGGTTTCGTCTCTCTTTATGAGACAACACAACTTCAGTTTGAAGAAACTTGGCGCGACACCTGCATCCTGCTCGGTGCGCCCCTGGCAAAAGGTCCGCGAGAGCATAAGATCAAAGAACTTCTTGTTCCCATTGAGGCCGCGATGGGAGGAAGCGTGGAATTGGACAAGTCAGGCCGCTTTTATCTCAAGGTGGCATCTGGCAGCATGGAAATGCACCTCGTTGCCGAGGGGTTGCGCAAGCTCGCGATGGTTGCGCGGCTCATTGCCACCGGCTCGCTTCTCGACAAGGGCTATCTCTTTTGGGATGAACCAGAGTCTAATCTCAACCCTAAGATCATTAAGACAGTGGCGAGAACCATCCTGCAAATCGCCGCTAGTGGCATTCAGGTATTCGTTGCAACGCATAGCCTTTTCCTGTTACGCGAACTGCACATCCTTCAGAAACGGGAGTTCAAGAAACTGGATACGCGGTGCTTCGGTCTTCATATTGGCGAGGATGGCGCGGTGAGCGTCCAACAGGGCAC
>JANNRD010000690.1:0-2129 GCA_031401095.1 Acidobacteriota bacterium | reverse complement strand
CCTCTTCTGGCAGAGACATTGGGGCGGGCGGTGGTTAGGCTCGAGGACTTGATCGAGGGCCTGAGGACGACTGGTGCTGCTTCTGATGAGCAGCTTGAGGCAGCCATTACCCGGATTGAGCAGATGATTCTTGACGGCTTGCAAGCAAGCCTTCCCGTGGAGGAGACAAGACGGGCTCGTCGCGAGGCGGAGAAGCAATTGAAGAATTATCGGGACGGAATGGGTCCGGAGATCTACGAGCAAACTCTTCAGAACTATCTTGCAAAGCGATGGCGCGATCAATTCGAGATACCGCGCCTCAGCTTGTTCTACATGTGATCTGAGAAGATGGAGAGCGTGACCGACACCATCACCGACCAGACCGGAGAGGCAACCGAGCAGCTCACGGTAGGCAGCCATCACGAGGTGACTATCGAGAAGCTTGTCTACGGTGGCGACGGTCTGGCCCACATCGGAACACGCGCCGTCTTTGTGCCCTATGCAGCCACGGGTGACAAGCTTGTCGTGTGCATCACTGCGCTTGCGCGAAATTTTGCTCGTGGTGTCATCGAAGAAGTAATCGAGCCCTCTCCCGCGCGAAGAAGTCCCCCTTGTATTCATTTTGGGGTCTGCGGCGGCTGTCACCTCCAGCATCTGGAGTACGACGCCCAGCTGACGGCGAAATCGGCCTTCCTGCGAGAGAGCCTTCATCGGATTGGACATATCGAATGGCCAAATGAGATCGAAGTCATTCCCTCAGCCGAATTCGGCTATCGTTCCCGCGCTGAGATCAAAGTTGACCGCGGCGAAGATGGAAAAGCTCGCATCGGTTATTTCCGCGCCGGGTCGCACGAGGTTTGCGAGATTGAAAGCTGCGCCATCCTGCTCCCTGCAGCAAATCGAGAGCTGCAGCGACTTCATTCCGAGCGGTCTCTCATCCCGTCCGATGCGACGCGTGTCTTTGTCACCGGAGGCGATGAAGGGGTCATCGTCACTCCCGCCAACGGTACTGGATCGCGAAGCGCCGAGTTTGATGCCCTCGGCACCGCGCATCAGCGGATTGATGGCATCGACTATGCTTTTGGTATCCGTTCTTTCTTTCAAAGTAACCGCCGGATGATCGAGGAACTTATCCAACGAGGGATCGGAGACGCACGAGGACGGGTGGCGGTGGACCTTTATGCTGGCGTCGGGCTCTTCTCGCTTCAGCTTAGCCGGCGATTCGAGCAGGTCTTTGCAATCGAAGGGAATCGTTGCGCCGCCAACCATGGTCTGGAGAATCTACGGGCCAATGGCCTGGCCAATGTCCGGTATGAGGCAATCTCGGTCGAAGCGTGGCTGAAGTACAAGGCCAGTGGAGTCGCGAGACCGGACTTCGTCCTTCTTGACCCGCCAAGAGCAGGTGCCGGCAATCAGGTGATTGAGCGACTGGCGACGCTCGCCCCGCCTCTCATCAGCTATGTCTCGTGCGATCCAACGACTCTTGCGCGCGATTTACGACAACTGATCGATCTCGGTTATCGGCTGCAGTCGATTGTCGCACTCGACATGTTTCCACAGACCTTCCATCTCGAAGCGGTCGCTCACCTCGAACGGACCGGACAGGTCGAATAGGGGTATCTCAAGCCACCCCGCTTTTGCGCAGGGCCAAGTGTTACAGCCACCACCTCGTTAGTCTGACGCCACCTGAAAGATCTGGTTGCGATGCCTCGTCGGTTCGCCTTTGCACGCATGACTGCGACCGAACAGCCGCTTCTGCTGCTTGGCTCGGCATTTATCGGAGGAATGCTCTGCGCGAGCTTCTCGCGCGCCGGCGGTGCGTTCTTTCTTTGCTCAGCCGCTTGCCTTTGGATTGCGGCTGGCGTTGGTCTTGCGACTCTGCGGAAGGGAACAGTCACGGCTCTCGTCGCGGCGTTCTTCACCGTCGGCGGAGCGATCTGGTCGCTGAAGGAAGAGAGCATCGGCCAGGACCGCATCAGAAAGCAGATCGAAGGTGCGATTCTTTTGCCGGACGAGCCAGTCTACATGCAGGGTGTCCTCGCGACCGCTCCGGAACTCGCTCCGGATCGCATCTATCTCGAGGTTGACGCAGAGAGCATCTCGGATCGCGAAGTCGAGCGCCCAGCAAGCGGGCGAGTGCAGCTCGATGG
>JANNRD010000689.1:0-3420 GCA_031401095.1 Acidobacteriota bacterium | reverse complement strand
ATACGCAAGCCAACCAACGGTTGGAATTGGTATCTTTGCCACAGCCAGCGTCCCTCCATGATGCAGTGCGCTTTCCAGTGATGCGTCGACGGAGGCGACTTCGACCGTGCAGACGTAGGCATTGACGGCCTGTCCCCGCACCGGATCATCACCCCGCCGCGGCAAGAGTCCTCCATTGATCCCCCGCTCGCTGTCTGATCCCGTCGTAACCAGCCAATAGGGTTGACCACCCCACTGTTCAAATTTCCAACCAAAAAGCGCCTCGTAGAAAACGATCGCACGCTGCGGGTCGGATGAGTGAATTTCGAAATGAGTAACTCTGTTTGCCAAATGCCACCTCCTGATTTCCAAGCAATTCGCATGAACACCTCGTCGATGATGACTCGGTTTGCAACGTCCTCGACCAACCCGACTTTTCAAAAGACTACTGTTACCGCGCGAGCTTGAGAATGATCTTCCACTCATCCCGGCGCACCGGCTGAACTGAGAGTCGCGAACCCCTGCGCAAGAGCTCCATCCCCAAAAGACCCGGCTGCTCCCTTAACTCGCGCAAAGATAGCTGTTTTTTAAACTTTCGCTTGAGCCGAATATCAACCATGTACCACCTCGGATTGTCGGCATTGCTCCCGGGGTCGTAGTGGTTATCGGATGGATCGAAGGCAGTGTGGTCTGGATAGGCTTCTCGAACTACCTTCGCCACTCCGGCTATTGCCGGAGGATCCGCGTTGCTGTGGTAAAAAAGTACTTCATCGGCTACTCTCATCTCACGAATGAAGTTCCGTGCCTGATAGTTTCGGACGCCCTCCCACGAAGTCACCTGCTCTTCCGACCGCTCCAAATCATCGATCGAGAAACAACTCGGTTCCGTTTTCATGAGCCAATGGTTCACGCTTCTCGAGCCTCCTGGGCAGGTTAAATACTTTGATGGTCGCCGCGGTAAGGTAGTCTGGTTCGGTCTCATCCGGTCCCCAACGCGCGCGAGGCAGACACCACTCAGGATCGATCTCGTGGTGTACAAGAGGCGGAAGACAATCTCCGACCGGGAGTAAGTTCAACTTCGTAAACCTGATCGCGCACCCTCATGGATCGGCAGCCGCGTCGTGGAAATTGACTACATGGCTGCGCCTGGAGCCATTTCAAAAAGTGAGAAAGAGGCGCCTTGCGGATCCGCGATCACGGAGAACCTGCCTAACGTTGGAATGTCCTGAGGTGGCACGATAAGCTTCCCTCCGAGTGCCTCGGCGGTAGCGGCTGACTTGTCACAACTCTCGACCATGAAATAGGTCATCCAAGACGGTGGCGCCTCCCATTGCAGCTGCATCATTCCACCAATGTGCTTTCCCAACCCGGTCGATATAGTCCATGCCGGAGACTTGCTATGCTGCGCCGTCCAACCAAATAATCCCTCGTAGAAACCTTCTGCGGAGTTCGTTTTGTTTGTTGACAGCTCGTGCCAGCACATTGCCCCTTGGGCGTTAATATGCCCCGATCCCTTGTGTGACTTCGCCTGCCAGAGTTCCCGGGCGTATGAGCAGATATTTCTTCTCCCATTTTGGACTCCCTTTTTTTAGACTCGCGGCACCTCGCCGGCGATGATGACCAGTAGTTCGGGCGTCAGGAACGCCCCTCCCCGCCACGCATCCATCGCAAGTTTGGCCTCCACTTCGGCACGCGGCTGCACCTCAAATTGGGCAATCACCTCGTCAAATGTCAGATAGCTTTGAAGGCTCTGGAACCGGGGTTGACCTACGGGGTCGAAGTCATCGAAACGGTAGACATCAAACCTCGATGTTGATAGTTGTTCAAGCCTCGAATCGGCTCCTGTCATGCTACCTCCTGCAAGGACGGGCGCAAAGCTATTACTGGGACGTTCGCCTCGTCAACCGGAAAATGCGGGAAATCTTATGTTTTTACAACTTCCTCGTCGCGCGATAAGCTGCTACTCAATACTTTCGGATAATGCACCTAAGCACTCCCTGTATCCGAAGGCGATGAGGAGGCGCGACGTAGATCGAGGTGTACTGTCGATTGGCTGGCTCAAGCCGGATGCGATCCGACTCACGGAAGAAGCGCTTGAGAGTCGCATTTTCATCGTCGATCAAGGCCACCACTATCTCGCCGTCACTCGCCGTCTGACGTGATTCGACAACCAGGTAGTCGCCATCGAGGATTCCCTCATCCCGCATCGAATCGCCCTGGACGCGGAGCGCATAACTCGCATTGCCCCGCACCATATCGCTCGCCACTGCCAAGGTATCTGACTGGGGTACCACTTCGATCGGCGCTCCAGCCGCAATCAGACCAAGGAGCGGTATCTCGGTTTCAGGTCGATTCCAATGCTCCGGAAAAGTAACGACCTCAATCCCACGATGCCGGGAGGAGTGACGACGGATGGCTCCCTGTGCCTCAAGCGCACTAAGCGCAAACGCAACAGAACCCTTTGAGCTAAGTCGCAGGTTCTTCTGTATTTCGCTGAACGTCGGAGCCCGGCCATACAATGATTGATAGCGGGCCAGATAATCGTGAACCTCGCGTTGCAGCCAGGATTGCCGCTGCGGGGGAAGCAGTTCAACCGGCTCTTTACCTTCAGCCTCTTCCCGGTCCCGATCATCCTCCGGCCGGACGAGCAGCGTTAGTCCTCGTCGGGACCTCGGTTCCCGCTTGATCACCCCATGCGCCGCAAGCGAATTCAAGGCCTTCGCGACAGTGCTCTTCGAGGCAATCTCGAGATGCGCCTGTATCTCGCCAAACGTCGGCGCGTCACCGCTCAACTCCAGCTGCCGCGCGATAAACTGGTGAACCAGTCGCTCAAGTCGCGATATCGGCCTCAGGTCCAAGATGCACGCCCCCCAACGAAACCACTATCCCAAAGAAAACCAAAGAACGATCACTGAACCTTACTCGAACAAACCTTCCCTGTCAACTTCAAAACCTAGAAATAGTCTCTATAAGTCTCTATATTTATCTAGTGTATTAGCTGAGCTAATACTAGCTAAATGAATATATTGAGTGACAAACAGGCCCTCGACTAGTCGCCGCACTAGTTGTGGACCCCTGATGATTAGTCACTTTGGTCTCTTGGGGTTGATCTCGACGCGCTTGTCGGTAACCTGAGGAATGTCGACTCGCCGACAAGATATGTCACTCAAACTGCATCCCGGCCACCCACCTTTCCAGATGCGAACAGTGTCAATCGAAGTTCATTTCTTAATTGTTCCAGTTCAACCAGTGCGATATCTCGCCTGAGCCGCACCAGCCCAAGCCGGTTTCGCGCGTGAGTAGCGTCGGCGCCGCCCGGGCCTATCCCGACATCGTTCTCAACGAACGCCCTTAATTGATGGACCTGATAGTCCATTCGAGCGACAATTCTCGCTACCGATGCGATCCTCGCGGGGAGGTCAGTTTTCATCTTCCGCTCCC
>JANNRD010000688.1:0-12681 GCA_031401095.1 Acidobacteriota bacterium | reverse complement strand
CGGCTGGCCGCGGTCGACGGAGCTATCGAACTTCGTCCCGTTCTCGAGAGTACCAACGTAGTGAACGGTGACATTTTGACCCGAGACGGGGCTCACTCCCTTGCCAACGACAATGTCTTCATACTGTAGACCGGATTCTGTAGTCACAAGCTTTCCTTTCACAATGACTGGTGTGGTTTGCCAGGATGCGGCCTGCCAGCGTCCCAGCCGCTTGACCCAAACCGCCGTGTAGCGCAGGTCTGGAAGTGTGCCGCCTTCTCGGACGTACGCGGCAACGCCACTGACGACGGCGGTCTGTCCGTAGAGTCGCAGCTGAAACTCGCGACTGTTGATGGAGTCGAATTTGAGCGCTCCGGACCCTATCTGAGCGAGCATCTCTTTCTTGTCAATTAACGAACCATTGCGATCAACCGCCTTGAAATCAATTGCCAGGAGGCGCTCCAACTTGAGGGTATCGCGGCTTAGCAGCGCATCGAACCACTCGCGGTCGAGTCGCTTCAACTCGGCGTTCGGATTGGCGGATGAAACCGGACGGCGCGGTGTCTGCGCTCCTGCCGCAAAAGACACAAGAAACAGGAAGAGAACAAGATGGACGAAGCTCTTCATTCGGGGGGCATCCTTTCGAAAGGACAGATTGAACGGGTTAACTTGGCGCGACCTCTCCATCTGTGTTATCTCGATGAATGCCCGTCGCGCCAGCCCAGACATTACTGGAAGTCGCGGGATCGAGCAAGCGGAACCAACTTCCTCAAGACAGGAGAACTGATGAAACAAAGAAGACCCTCAATCGACCGACGCTCATTTGTCAAACTGATCCCGGCCGTCGGCGCCGCTGGGCTCGCAGGACCCGTCCTTGGTCAGGAGCGAAGTGGCACCGGGACACAGGGTGGGCCCCAGACACCACAGCGTGTCACGCGCGAGATGATGCGTGCAGCCGAACAGATGTTCGGGATTGAGCTCTCCGAGGCTGAGGAGGCAATGGCTTTGCAGGGGGTCAACCGCAATCTGACAGGCTACGAGACACTGCGAAAGATCGATGTCCCGTTGGATACCGAACCCGCGATCAGATTCAAACCCGCTCTGCCCGGCAGGAAGTACCGAGGTCGTCAGCCAGGTCTGCGCGCGTCCCGCATCGAGATTCCCAGATATGGCGTCATCGAAGACCTCGCCTTCGCAACGGTCTCCCAACTCGCCGAATTGATTCGAACTCGGAAGGTCTCCCCAGTGGACCTGACCGCAATGTACCTTGCACGGTTGAAGCGGTACGGGGGAAAGCTCAACTGTGTCATTACGCTGACTGAAGACCTCGCCCTCAAACAGGCAGCGGCTGCCGAGCGAGAGATCAAAGCGGGCCGGTATCGCGGGCCATTGCACGGAATCCCGTGGGGTGCCAAGGACCTCCTTGCGACAAAGGGGATTCTGACAACGTGGGGAGCGGAACCCTATCGCAATCAGATGATCGACTACGACGCAACTGTCGTCGAACGGCTCGAACGCGCCGGCGCGGTTCTCCTGGCCAAGCTCTCGATGGGTGCCCTGGCACAGGGCGGTCGATGGTTTGGCGGCATGACTCGAAACCCGTGGCAAATCGAGGAAGCGACGACTGGCTCAAGCGGTTCCTCCGCGGGATCGGCGGCGGCGACTGCGGCTGGTCTTGTCGGCTTCGCGATCGGAACCGAAACACTTGGCTCCATCATCTCACCGTCATCAAAATGTGGTGTCGTTGGCCTGAGGCCGACCTATGGCCGCGTCAGTCGTTATGGCGCAATGGGTTTGAGCTGGACGATGGACAAGATTGGCGCGATCTGCCGCAGCGTGGGAGACTGCGCGCTGGTGCTCGAAGCGATCTATGGTCCTGATGATCGGGACCTGACGGTGGCGGATGTGCCGTTTGGGTGGAACCCGAGCGCACCGCTCTCAAGCCTGCGGATAGGATATCTGAAAGCCGAATTCGAACAGGGTGATGAGGCGAGAAAGAAGTTGAACCAGGCGGCGCTCGAAGCGCTCCGCGGCGCGGGCGCAAAGCTCGAGCCGATCGAGTTGCCTCAGTTCTCAACACAGAGTCTCCGCATCATCCTCAGCGCGGAGGCGGCGGCCGCATTTGACGACATCACACGAGATCGCCGGGTCAACGAGCTCTCGGGTCAGAGTCCGGGCGATTGGCCCAACTCGTTCCGCACCGCGCGATTTATTCCGGCGGTCGAGTACATCCGCGCTCAGCGTGCGAGAACACTGCTCATGGCTGCGATGGACCGTCTCATGTCGCAATGGGATGTCTTTGTGTCCCCAGCGCCCGGAAGCGCTAGCCTGCTTGTCACCAATCTGACGGGCCACCCCGCCGTCGTCCTGCCAAGCGGATTCATCAACTCGCTCCCGCAAGCAATCATGTTCACTGGAGGACTCTACGACGAAGGCGCGCCACTTCGCGTTGCGCACGCATACGAACGTGCTACGGAATGGCACACCATGCATCCAAAGCTGGATTAACGTTCAAACTCCGGAAGCGCGGCGATCTTGTCGTGGACGCGCCGGTCGTGTGCTGGAACAACAACCAGTGAGGCATCGGCCTTTCGCAGCGCACTCACTCTGAGGATAGAACGACGCACCTCGGCATCGTCCATATCAACCAGAAACCGCGCGAGCCACGGACGTTCTGCCGGAATGTCGATTCCCTCTCGAGACCACGTCAGATCACCGATGAAAAGGAACCTGCGCCCGGAGTGCAGGTTGACGAACATTCCCGTCGACCCTGGCGTGTGACCGGGGAGAGGAACGAGCACGACGCTGCCGTCACCAAAGAGATCGAGGCTCGATTCGAAGTTCTCATATGGTCCACTCGAGAAGTCGAAAGGATGGATCTGCAGGCGGTCAACCATCTGATCAATGAGGCCGGGATACTTGTGAGCCCGCACAAAGTCCAGCTCAGACCTTGCCATCCACACCGCGAGCCCTGGGAGATCGTCGAGCCCGCTGATGTGATCCCAATGTGAGTGTGAAATGACCGCCATCTTGATGTCAGCGACGTCTATACCCTGCTGCTCAAGTTGGCGGGCAACCGGCGTCTCCGCAACGTAGGATGTGAGCGCCCGCATGAGAGGCGGGATCGTCTTCCAGTGCTCGGAGACCTTCGAACCAAAGCCCGTGTCAAAAACAAACATCCCCTCAGGATGGCGTACAAGAACGGCGACCATTCCGTTCTCGTATGGCTCGCTCCAACTCCCTCCACGAAAGGAGAACGCCTGGCGTGCTGGCATCCTGCCAGCCTTGATTAGTGAAAGCTTGACCTCTGGCAGCGCAACGGGGTCTCGTCGGCCGCGACCAATCCCAACGGCGAGGGAGGCATCGGGGGGGAGTTCCTGTGCGGTAAAGCTGTAGACGAGCAAGCCAACCGCGATCAGCAGGACAAAGCCGAGCGCCAGGACAGCACGTCTGAGCAGCCTTTTCATTGGCCGAGCTTAACGCAAAGACTGACCGGCTAAAAGCCCCAAGAGAGTGCCGATCGCAGGGCCTACCTAAATTCACGGGCGATCGCGGCCAACCGTCGTCCGATCCCGTCTTCCCTCCCCACCACCGCCACCGGTCGCGGCCTTGTCATCCGAGGCTCGATACCCTGCGCGAGATCTGACAACAAGGCTGGTCCGAGTAACCCTGACGCGAACTCGTCGATAGGAACCATCGCGCGCTGAGTTGGTTGGGTAATAGCTGAGCGCGTACTGGTGTCGCAGCTCATCGGCAATTTGAGAAAAGGCGCTGTCCAGATTCTGAAGCGAATCGGCCTGATACATGCGGGCCCCACTCCGATCAGCGAGATCTTGTAGATACTGCTCGCCACGCCGGTACTCTTCCTGGCCAGCTCCTCGCGGCGGCCGTTGGGGCCACTGCTGCACCGGTGAGACAAGGGGCCAGCCCCGGCCGCGTCCGCGCGGAACCTGAATCGGCGGAATCGGCCACGGCGTAATGATCACCGGGCCCTGTCGCCCATTGCCTCCGCCCCGAATTCCACCGAGGGTCTCGGCAGTGGAATAGCGAATCGGATAGACAAGCACCCCAGATTCTTCGACCTGGTCGAGGGTCGTTGTCGCCCTCGCAAACTTGCTGGTCGAGTCAACCCCATCCGTGAAAAGGACGATTGCCTTTCTGCCATCAACCCGTTCCAGACGTTCGGAAATGACGAGGTCAACCGCGTCATAAAGCTTCGTGCCGCCTCCCGTTCGCGTACCGAGGATGGCGCGCCTCAGCCTCGCGCGGTCACTGGTGAATTCCGAGTCGATATATATCTTGTCATCGAAGGAGATGACCATGACCCGGTCTTCGGGCCTCAGTTGCTCGACAAATGCGATGGCTGCCTCATGAATGTCTTCAAGTTTGAAGGCTGTGCTTCGCGATGTATCGATCATGAGCACGACGTGAAAGGGTACCTCGACGGGGCCAAAGTCGGAGATCTCCTGCTCGATTCCATCCTCAAAGAGCTGAAAGTCGCGCTTCGTCAGATTCGGCACGTACTTGCCATCGCGATCGAGCACACTCACGGGTATCGAGACGAGGGTCGTATCGATCCTGATCGTCGCACTGTCATCCGAATTCCGGTCCGCCGGCGGGCTCTGCTCTGCCGGTGTGCCTGTCTGCGCTTGTGTTGATGGAGGTCCTGGAGTTGGAGAGGTGGGTGGAGTCTGTTGCTCCTCAGACGGCGTCTTCCCTCGCCTTTGCGGTGACTCGACACCCGGCTTCTGTGGATCATCAGTGGACTTGCGTCCCGATTGCCCAGAAACAGCGACGATCGAATTCACCAGCAGCAAAACTGCTGAAACAAGGCCGGCAAGCTTGCGTCTGTTCATCGCCCGTTCCCTCCGCTAGTCCAGGCCCGACTTCGCTGCAGCGACAACACTGCGCGTACAGCAAGCTCCAGCCAGACTTTGAATCCGATGATCACACGGAAGGGGTGCCGCGGATTGGCGATTATAGCTCAATTCGCCACTTGTGGGCCGATTTTTTATCGCCGATGTAGCAGACGGCCGACGCGCTTCAGTCCTCGCCACTATCGCCGCCGGGCTGCTGTTGCGGCTGCCGACCAGTCCACGACCGCGGCAGAATCTGACGCGCGGAGAGATTCGCGCCAAGAATCAAAATGAATGAAAGAATGAAGATCCAAGTGACCAGCGCCATCACCTTGAATATCTCGCCATAACTCGACTGCAAGCCAAGGAGCGGAATCGCCAGGCGATAACCAAAGGTTGCGATCAGGCAGAGAAACGCAGTCGCTGCGGAAGTGAAAAATATTTGTCGCATCTCCACCTTTCCGTGCGGCACCCAGAAGTAGATCAGAAAGAGAAAGAGCGTCATGAATGGCAATGACACGATCAGCGCGAGCCCATTAAAGAACCAGACCCGCACCTGACCAGCACCAAAAACGACCGCCAGGACGGCGTCGATGTAGCTCGTCAGCAGACCTGCGCAAATGATGATACCACCGCAGATGATCGTCAGCGTAAAGTAGGTCAGGTACTGCTTGATGGTTCCGCGTGGCTTGGCAAAACCGTAAGCGCGATTGAGCGCCAGCTCGATCGGCAGGAAAACGCCCGAACTCGAGAAGATCAACAGCCCAAACGAAAAGAGGCCTGCCTTCCCTGTCGGGCCGCGCGTCACTGAATCAAGACTGCGAAAAAGCATTCCCGATTCGACCGGCACGAAAGCTCTCATCAAACGGTAAATGGTCTCGTAGCTATGCTGGGAGTTAAGCAAATTAACAAGCACGCTTCCGACAAGAACGATGAATGGAAAAAATGAAAGGATGATGTTGAAGGCAATTGAGGACGCATAAACATAGACCTCGGTCGTGCTCAGATCATAAAGGGCTGGCCACATCCTTCTAAAGAAAAGCCAGCTCCCGCGGGCATAAAATGGCAATCCGCCGTGTGAAGGTGGCAGCAGCAGACGATCGTCCTCAAGTATCTCGGGTTGATCTGAGATCATCTTCTGAAGTGTAGGCATCTGCGAGACGGTCGTCAATTTCAAAGAGCACCGATCGAGTAGCGCGATTTCGAAAGCCACGGCTTGCTCGCATTTCTGGTTGACGCCGGCTGTGTGTCAGAATCTCGCAATGTCACCCAGCTCCCGAAGCACGCAGATCAAGGTCAAGAGACTCTTTCTGGGCCTCGGCGTGGTTGCGCTGCTCGGCGCCGGTCTCTACTGGTCGTTTCGCACCCGCCCGCCTGGCCCGTTGGTTGCGGTCATGACACTCGGCGGCCTCGGGCCGCGAATCCATACAGACGCAGCAAATGGGGCGGAGGGACTGAGCGACCCTTTTGGCGTTGTCGTCGATGGCGCGGGTACTATCTTTGTCAGTGACGGCATCGGGGGCCGTGTCTTTCGCTTGTCGGCAAACGGGCAGACTGAGGTAGTCGTTTCAGGACTCAGCATGCCGTCGGCGCTTGCACTAGCCGGTGATGGATCTCTGATCGTCGCCAATACTGGCGCCCACACCATCATTCGCATCGATCCGACGAACGCGACGATGAAGTTGGTCGCCGGTTCACCCGGCACGAGTGGTGATAGCGATGGGTTCGGCGCGGAGGCCCGATTCAACGGGCCTGTTGGCGTCGCAACGGGCGCAGATGGGCTGATTGTCGTTGCCGACACATATAATGACCGGATCCGCGTTATCTCCAGTGACGGCCATGTGAAGACGGTTGCAGGAGCAAAGGAACCGGGCTTCCGGGACGGCAGAGGCGATGAGGCTCGCTTTGATACTCCCTGTGGGGTCGTCGTCGGATCGGACGGATCGATCCTTGTCGCAGATACGGGCAACCATCGAATCCGACGCGTCGGGCAGAACGGCGAGGTCTCTACTCTTGCTGGTCGTGGTGATGCAGGTTCACGCGATGGAACGCTGACCGAGGCCGCATTCGACCAGCCAGTCGCGATTGCGCTTCGACGAGACGGCGCGCTCCTTGTCGCCGATGCTGGTGGATCGAGGGTGCGTATGATCTTGTTCGGAGAAACGACATCGGTCGCAACCGTGGCTGGTGGTTATCCGACCGGACTGATCGATGGCACCGTCGATCGAGCCCGATTCAACCGGCCCGCTGGCCTCGCGTTCACTCCCGATGATCTGCTTGTCGTTGCTGATGGTGGCAACGGCTTCGTTCGCGGCATTATCCCTCGCGGGCTCGAGGGTGTGGGTCGCGCGGCTAAACCTGAGGAGGCGATTGTCTCCGCGAAGGAGATTCGAGCAACCGTCGGTGCGCGCTGGCCATTCAACCCGCCCGAGGCGCGACGTGAGATCGCCGGCACCTTCGGTGAGATCCGAGGCGAAGCCCAGCCCGAGCGCGACGCCTGGTTCCACAGCGGACTGGACATTCCAGGCGGTTACGGTGAAACGGTTCGGGCTCTATTCTCTGAACAGGTGACCCTCCCACTTGCCGTTGAGGGAGCTGGAGGGCCGCGCGAACGGTTGCGGTTACCGCTCTTCGGCTATATCCATCTTCGTATTGGTCGCGACGCCAATGACCGACCTCTTCCGGGATTCGAAGAGAAGGGATTTCGGCTGCGACACGACGAGCAAGGTCTGCTCAGTGGCCTCCGGATCCGCCGCGGAGCGCGCTTCAACGCTGGTGATGCGCTTGGCTCACTCAATCGGCTGAATCACGTTCATCTTGTGGCTGGACCACCGGGAGCCGAGGTCAATGCCCTCGCCGCGCTGACATTGCCGGGTTTGAAAGATACGATGTCTCCGGTGATCGAAGGAGTGACGCTGACTGGCGAGAATGGCGAGCCTCTGAAAAAGGAAACAGAGCGCGGCGGGCAATCGCGCATCGTAGTGACCGGAGCAACCAGGATTATCGTTCGCACCTATGATCAGGTTGATGGAAATGCCGCCTATCGCAAGCTAGCACCCTTTCGGCTCGCTTACCAGATCCTCAATGTCTCGGGAGCGCCCGCCCGGGGTTTCGAGAGCCCGCGGGAAACGATCATCTTCGAGCGGTTGCCAACTGAGTTATCCGCAGTTTCAATTGCATATGCAGAAGGCAGCCAGGCAGGATACGAAGGCCAGACCATCTTTGCATTTCTGGTCACCAATCGAGTCCGCGATGGCGAGGTTCAGATGGGATTCTGGCAGGCTTCAGAGCTTGAGCCGGGTCGGTACACACTGCGCGTCTTCGTCGCCGACTTCTTCGGCAATCAATCGCAAAGCGATCTGCCGGTGAGGATCGCAGGATAATCGCTCATGCAGATAGTCGCAGTCATATTTGCCGTGCTGCAGATTGGAGTTGTCGCGATGGCAAACGGTTCGACCTCCGTCGAAGCAGGAATTACGCGTGAACTGGCCCGCATCCGCGCGGAACAGATCTCAGACCTGCGCTATCGGTTGAACATTACGCTTGAACCGGGAGCGAGCCGAATGCGGGGTCAGATGGAGATCAGGTTGCGGGTGAAGACCGCTGGCAGCCAGGTCGTCCTCGATTTTCGAGACCTCGACAACAACGGCAAGATCATCGACGGAATGGTCAGCGACCTCAAGGTCAATGGCCAGCCCGTTCCGCGACCCAGTCAATCCAACGGCCATCTTCTGCTTCCGGGAAATCTCTTCAGATCAGGTGACAATCTAATCGCGCTTTCGTTCGAGTCAGTAATAGCGGCAGCCGGACGGCCCATGACGCGGTTTCTCGATCGTGATGATGGCAGCGAGTACATCTACACCCTCTTTGTGCCGATGGATGCGAGTCTCGCCTTTCCCTGTTTTGACCAGCCGGATCTCAAGGGCAGGCTGACGCTCGAGGTGACGGCGCTCCGCGAATGGTTTGTCGTGGGAAATGGGGAACTGGCCGCGAGAACTCGTGCGCCGCGCGCTGACTATGACACCTTCATCTTTCGCGAGACGCCGCCGATCAGCACTTATCTTTTTGCTTTCGCCGCGGGGCCCTTTCAACGCATTGCATTGAAGAACGCACCCGTTCCGTTGGAGGTCTATGTGCGAAAGTCGAAACTTGCCCAAGGTTCGGCTGAAGCTTCGGAAGTGTTGGAGCTGACAAAGCAGGGAATACTCCATCTTTCCGAGTTTTTCGGGCAACAATTCCCTTTCCCGAAGTATGACCAGGTTCTGATCCCGGGTTTCGCCTACGGAGGGATGGAGCACGCGGGCGCGACTTTTCTCCGCGAGGATGCGATCGTCTTTCGCACGACACCTACAGAAAGTGACAAGCTGAACCGCGCCTCCCTCGTCCTTCATGAACTGGCGCACCAGTGGTTCGGAGACCTGGTCACCATGAAGTGGTTTGACGATCTCTGGCTTAAGGAGGGATTCGCCAACTATATGGCGTCGCACGCCATGGCCTCGATGACCACATCCTTTCCGCCGGAAAAGGGTGGAATCTGGAAGCGCTTCTATCAGGTGCACAAACCGCCCGCCTATGCGATCGACTCAACGCAGGGGACGACAGCCATTTACCAGGAGGTCCCCAACCTCGCGGATGCGAAGTCCGCCTATGGCGCGATCGTCTATCAGAAAGCGCCAAGTCTGCTCCGCGCGCTGTCGTTTACGATCGGGGAACCGGCCTTTCGGGATGGCGTGAGGCTCTTTCTCAAGGAACATTCCTACGCGAATGCGGAGTGGGCTGATCTCATCAAGGCATTTGAGCGGGCTTCCGGGTCATCGCTCGGTCAATGGGCCGCGGCCTGGATGAAGGAGCGTGGGATGCCGCAGGTTGATGTTGATTTGAAATGCGACGATCACGGGAGAATCGAGCAATTGCGTCTTCGACAAAGTGATGTGCTTGGTCGCAATCGCCGCTGGCCGATCAAGACGCAACTCCTGCTCGCCTACGATAAGTTGCCTTCCGATCGTCTGACGATCGAGTTCAATGGCGAGAGTATCGTGGTCGGCGAAGCCAGGGGACGCGTTTGCCCAGCATACATTTTCGCGAATGATGAAGACCACGGATATGGCCGTTTCCTGCTTGATGAACGAAGCCGGGCTGCGGTCATCTCGCGGCTTCCTCTTGAGACGGGAGATGCGTTTCGGCGCAGTCTCCTTTGGGGAGCGCTCTGGGATTCGGTTCGGGAGGCGGAGATGCCTCCGATCGATTATCTACTGCTTGCATTGAAGGTCCTGCCGTCCGAAAGGGACGAAGAGTTGGCGCAAAGCCTGCTCGGCAGAGTAACGATGACGTTCCAACGATACCTGTCTGCCGAAGAGCGCGTCAGGCTGGCCCGGCCTCTCGAGGCGCTTTGCCTCGAGCAAATGCAGAAGGCAGTGGATGTAGGATTGCGCATCAGCTTTTTCCGTGCCTTCCGCTCGCTTGCTTCAACTGAGACGGCAAGAGATCGTCTCAAAGACCTTCTCACGGGTCGCCTGACGGTGCCCGGAATGGAGTTCAAGCCGCTCGACCGATGGCAGACCGTGAGGGCTCTGCTGGGTGCTGGCGATGCTGATGCGGAAAGGCTCCTCGCAGAGGAGCGCGGCCGTGATGCAAGCGACGAAGGACGTAAGCAGGCATATCTGACCGAGGCGGCTCGTCGAGACCCGGCCACCAAACAGCGGTATTTTAACGACTACTTGAAGAACCGCAGTATCCCGGAGGACTGGGTCGAGGGCAGTCTCGCTGGATTCAACTTCTGGGACCAGTCACAGATGACGAAGCCATTCCTGCGACCTGCGCTCGAGGCGCTGCCACAGATCAAGCGAGAGCGTAAGATATTCTTCGGCCTCACCTGGCTCAACGCATTTATTGGCGGACAACGAAGCGCCGAAGCCCTCGCCACAGTTGAGACCTTCCTCAAGGATGGTTCTCTTGATCGGGACCTGAGATTGAAAGTGCTGGAGGTGGTAGACGAGCTCGAACGAACCGTGCGTATTCACAAAAAATAGGGACAAGTACCACAAGGACAGCGGAGACGACCTGCACTAGCCCGCACCAATCGTCATTCGCCCGGGTCTTCTGAAGACGCCCCGCCAATGAGGACGAATCCTGCCCAATCGAATGGATGCCTCTAAAGAAAGAGACTGATCAATCCGTAGGTCAGAGCTGAAATGGCAGCGGCCGCGGGAACGGTCAGGACCCACGCCCAGACAATCCGGCCGGCGACACCCCAGCGAACTGCCGAAAGGCGCCTTGTTGATCCGACACCGACGATCGCCCCGGTGATGGTGTGCGTGGTCGAAACCGGGATTCCAAACATTGAGGCAGTGATGACGGTCAAGCCCCCACCGGCCTCTGCGCAGAAGCCACCGACGGGTCGGAGCTTGGTGATCCGAGTGCCCATGGTCCGGACGATCCTCCAGCCCCCCGAAAGGGTGCCGAGGGCGATTGCAGCATGCGCTGAGAGGACGACCCACATCGGGACTTCCGCGGTCGCATTGTAGAACTTGCCGAGAATCAGCGCCGCCATCATGATGCCCATCGTCTTTTGGGCATCATTGAGACCGTGTGAAAGGCTAAAAAGCGAGGCTGAGACGATCTGCATGACCCGGAATGTGCGGTCGACGCGCCCCGGACTCGAGCGACGAAAAATCCAGCCAACGGCGACCATGAACGTCATCCCAATCAGCATTCCCAGCAGTGGAGAAATGACGATGAATGACAGCGTTCCAGGCCAACCCCGCGGCCAACTGGACGAGACCAGTGCGCCGAAACCGGCTTTCGCTACCGCCGCGCCCGCGTAGCCTCCGACCAGAGCGTGAGAAGAACTGGTGGGAAGCCCGATATACCAGGTCAGAAGATTCCACGAGATCGCTCCGACCAAACCCGCCAAGACAACCCACTCATTGACCTGGGAAAGGTCGACCAATCCCTTCCCGATCGTTGAGGCGACATGCGTTCCGAAACCGAAGGCCGCAACAAAATTGAAAAAGGCTGCCAGCAAGACGGCTTTGCCCGGCGTCAGAACACGGGTCGAGACGACTGTCGCGATTGAGTTCGCTGCGTCATGAAAGCCGTTGGTGTAGTCGAAAATCAAGGCGACAACGATAATCGTCGCGACGAGCACAAACGTAGTCGACATCTCAACCTCGGGACCCGTGGAAGATGGGATCGGCTATTCGCAGGTCAACGGTCTTTACGAATTCTTAAGGACGATGCCTTCAAGCGTATTCGCGGCATCCTGGCACTTGTCGATCGTCAGCTCGAGGGCCTCATAGAGTTCCTTCCACTTGAGGAGCTCGATTGGGTCCTTCTCTTCCGCGAAAAGCTGCTCGATCGCTTCGTGATGCCGGTTATCACCCTCATTCTCGAGATGGTGCATTTCGATGCATTCACGCAAGACCTTTGGCGTATCGCGCTCCAGGGCTGACACCGCACGTTCGAGCGTTGCGACCATGCGAACCACTACATCCGTCATCTGCTGGGCGTGTGGAGTGGAATGCTCGATACGGAAAAGGATCGTCCGCCGCGAGACGTATTCGATGTAATCCATGACATCATCCAGCTCACTCGCCAGCGCGTGGATATCTTCGCGATCGATCGGTGTGATGAAGGTCTGATTCAGGCGGCGGATAATCTCGTGGGTCAACGCATCACAGGCAAGCTCTATCTTCTTGATCTTCTCAGCATACTCACGATGCCCGTCAAAATCGTTGAAGAGTTGCTGGAGGGTGAGTGCCCCCTCTGATAAATACGATGAGACTCGATTGAACAGGTCAAAGTACTTCTCATCTCTTGGTAAAAGCCGGAACATGATTGACTCTCC
>JANNRD010000687.1:0-3382 GCA_031401095.1 Acidobacteriota bacterium | reverse complement strand
CATGCCGAGCTGGGGCTCAGCGTTCCCAGGGCTGCCGCTGTCCCAGGGATTCCCCAATCCAAATTAATCCAAAACCAAAATCTACTGTGCGAAGGTACCGCGTTTCAGGAAGAGGCCATCGCCCAACTTCCCCAAGAACTCGCCGTTTTCGACGATCACTCGTCCGCGCGAGAGAACGGTCTCGGTGACGCCCTTCACCTTCCAGCCTTCATACGCGCTGTAATCGACGCGCATATGATGAGTCGCGGCGCTGATCGTCTGTTCGCGATTCGGATCGAAGATGACGAGATCCGCGTCCGAACCGACCGCGATCGTACCCTTTCGCGGGAAGAGCCCAAAGATCTTCGCCGCCGCCGTCGAGGTCAGTTCGACAAACCGGTTGAGACTGATCCGGCCCTTTGCGACGCCGCCATCATAGATCAGGCTCATGCGATGCTCGACGCCCGGTCCGCCATTCGGGATCTTGCTGAAATCGTCGCGACCCAGCTCCTTCTCCTTGAAACAGAAGGGACAATGATCGGTCGAGATAACCTGCAGATCGTTTCCGCGAAGCCCACGCCAGAGCATCTCCTGATTCGACTTGTCACGGAGCGGCGGAGTCATGACGTACTTCGATCCTTCGAAGTTCTCGCCTTCGTAATAGCTGTCGTCGAGAAAGAGATACTGCGGACAGGTTTCGGCAAAGGCAGGAAGCCCGGCATCGCGCGCGGCCTGGACCTCGAGCAGTGCATCGTAGCAACTGAGATGCACGATATAGACGGGGGCTTCGGCCATCTCGGCGATCGCGATCGCGCGGTGGACGCCTTCAGCTTCGGCCTTTGTCGGGCGGGTCAGGGCGTGGTACTTCGGCGCGGTGCGACCTTCAGCCAGGGCGCGTTTGACGAGGACGTCGATAATGACCCCGTTCTCGGCGTGCATGCAGATCAGACCGCCCGCCTCGCCCGCCGTCGACATCGCCTTGAAGATGGTTCCGTCATCCACAAGGAAAACGCCGGGGTAGGCCATGAAGAGTTTGAAACTGGAGACACCCTGTGCGATGAGGGTCTTCAGTTCCGGCAGACGCGTGTCGGGAAGATCGGTGACGATGAGGTGGAAGCCATAATCGATGGTCGCTTTGCCCTGGGCCTTGGCGAACCAGACATCGAGGGCTTCGTTGAGGGCCTGTCCTTTGTACTGGACGGCGAAGTCGATGATGGTCGTGGTTCCGCCGAAGGCGGCGGCACGCGTTCCGGTTTCGAAGTCGTCGGAGGAGGAGGCGCCTCCGAATGGCAGATCGAGATGGGTGTGTGGGTCGATGCCGCCGGGGATGACCAGCTTGCCGGTGGCGTCGATGGTCCGGTCGACTGAGCCGACGATCGCGGCAAGATCACGGCCGATGACGGCTATTGATTCATCTTCGATGAGGATGTCGGCGGTGTATGAATCGACGGCAGTGACGATGTGTCCGTTCTGGATGAGAGTGCGCATTGGTTCTCCCCCTGGTGTTGGCGGAGGCGAATATAGCACCAAACGCGAGGTCATGGAAAAGTCAGCATTAACGCTCTCTCTTTGCGATAAACGTCCCGGCTTCTTGACAATTGATTTGGCTTTGTGGTTTGGTACGCTCGTTGTCGGCGTTTTCGGGGCGCTCGTTTCCCTCAACCAGTGGCGCCAAAGATGAACATAACGCTGAGACGATTTCTAGAGTCGAGTGACGACGCGGAACGCGAACGGCTTCTTGAGGAGTTGATCCTCGAGGAGGCGATTCCACCTGTCCGACGGATGGTCAGTTATCGCCTGCGCTACTGCCTCGGCGGTTCGGGCAGCGCCTTACTCCATCCAGACGCAGAGGACCTTTGTCACGACATCATCGCCCGTTTGGTGCGCCACCTCGAGATACTGCGAGCGCGGCGAGACCCCACTGGCATACGGGACTTTGGTCAGTACGCTGCACGCGTGGCAGTCAATGCCTGCAATGACTACCTTCGACAGAGATATCCCGCCAGAGCCCGCCTCAAAGACAAACTACGCGACCTGCTGGAACGGCATTCTGATTTTGCGTTGTGGCGAAGTGAGACTACGCTCGACGAGTTTTGGTGTGGGTTCACGGCGTGGCGGCAAGTAAGACCTTCAACATCGAATGCCGATCGGGTGCGACGCAGCCTCGAGGGAAACGAAGGGTTTGGCGATTCAGGCGTGACTGCAACGGAGCTCAGACAGCGACCTCTCTCAGGTATTGTGGCGGAGCTTCTCAGCCAGGCGGGCGGGCCTTTGGAGTTTGAGGCGCTGCTTGGTGCGGTGGCCGAAGTGTTGGAGATCAAGGGTGAATCGCTACTCGTCTTCGACGACGAGCAGATGGCATCAAAGACACGGGACTCGAGGGAGGTCGTTGAATGCGAATCGCGGATTGAGAAGCGCGAGTTGCTTTCGCGGGTTTGGCAGATGGTGAGGCAGCTGCCGGCTGGCCAGAGAGCAGTCTTCTTTTTTGGTTTCAGGGACGAGAGCGGCGATGATCTCTTGAGTTTACTTCTCGATACGGACCTGGCGACGCCGGTTGAGATTGCCGCTCAGGTCGATCTTTCACTCGAAGGGTTGATGTCGGTCTGGAGAGAAATGCCTCTCGACAACGCGGCGATTGCGGCATTTCTGGGTACCTCGAGGCAGCAGGTCAACAAACTGCGTTTTCGAGCCTACCGGCGACTTCGGGAACAACTGCTTGAGACCGGTACGAGAAAATAATTCGCCGCCCTCCTGGAATCTCCTTCTCAAACCCCCGTGTATACAGTTTAGAGGGAAACGAACGACCGATTCGCAACTAAATGGAGACGACTGCGAACGCGAACGCGAACCATAACGAGAGCAAGGGCGGGAACCAGGACGGAAAAGACGGAGAATCTGAGACTCAGCGGCGAGATGGCCAAGCACTTAACAAGAGGAGAGATGGAGGGTTTTTGCAGGCGGACAGCGAGCGCATTGGCGATGACTCGCGTGGCGGAGCATATTTCCTTTTGTCGCGCTTGCGGTGAGCTATTTGGCGAGATTCGCATTGCATCGCGGGTCAAACCGGGGATGGTGTTGGGTCTTGATTCGGAGTCCTGGCTGAGTGTGGAGCATCTCGAATACGAGCAGAAGAAGGCTTATGCAGAAGGCGTCATCGGGGTCGAGGAGAGGGAGATTGCGGAGCGCCATCTCGCAATTTGCGCCCGATGTTGTGAGGACCTGAACGCATATCTCGTGGATCGTTCCGATGTCGAGCCGATGCTCTCACTGAGGTATGTGCCGCGGGAGGCCACAGGCGACGATGTGAAGAAGTCTTTCTGGCGGGTTGGTGGCCTTTGGAGTCCGATGCGGGTGGCGGCGTTGATCTTGATGACGCTTGGTCTTGGGGCCACAGTTGGAGGTT
>JANNRD010000686.1:0-2439 GCA_031401095.1 Acidobacteriota bacterium | reverse complement strand
GCTCGAAGACTCGCGATCCTTGACTGCCCTCCTCGCTTCGGCTGGGAGGGCTCTTAAGGGGAAGCGGGCGCTTCCCTCTGCTCAAGCAGAGGAAAACCCAAACTTGAACCGAACCGTTTACACAAAAGATTTGACACCACCACCCCTCTGGTTCTTCTCTGTGCTTTCTCTGTGCTTTCTCTGTGTCTCTGAGTCTCTGTGGTTCATTAACTGGTTCATTAACTGGTTCATTTCATTTCTTCCGATAGGCGGCAACCACCTCCGCGGACGGTCCGAGCGCCTGCACCTGGCCCTTGTCCAGCCAGAGCGCACGGTCGCACAGTGTCTGAACCATCTCGGCATTGTGTGAAACCAGCAGGATGGTCGCCCCGCTCGCGCGGAAATCCGCGATGCGGTTCTCGCATTTCTCCTGGAACCGCTCGTCCCCGACCGACAGAACCTCATCCACGATGAGAACGTCCGGTTTGATCGCTGTTGCCACCGCAAAGCCGAGCCGCGCCGACATTCCACTCGAATAATTCCTGATTGGCGAGTCAATAAAATCCGCCAGCTCGGCAAACTCAACGATCTCGTCAAACCGGTCCAGCATCTCGGCGTGTGAATGCCCGAGTAAGGCGCCGTTGAGAAAGACATTCTCACGTCCAGTCAGTTCCTGATGAAACCCGGCACCCAACTCGAGCAACGGCGCCACCCGACCCTGTCGCCAAACCCGCCCACTGGTTGGACGCATGACCTGCGAAATCAACCTCAGCAGAGTACTCTTGCCCGCCCCATTTCTTCCAATCACACCAAACACTTCAGAGGCGCGGACATCAAGGCTGACGTCATTGAGGGCGAAAAACTCGTTGTAGGTTACCCGGCCCTGCAAGGCACGAATCGCATACTCTTTGAGAGTACTGATCCGTTCGTGCGGCACACGATACTTGACAGACACATTCTCGACGATGATAACCGTCCGCTCGGTTTCCGTCGCATCTTGCGTTCCATCCAGCCTTGTCTGCTCTGTTACAGCCATTGTTTCAATATTCACTCCGGATCACACCCGGTACGCGAGATCGTCGGCTTGCCTCGTGAAGAGCCACCAACCAAAGGCAAGGGTCAGGACTCCAATCAACGCCGCGATTCCAATGTCTCTCATCGGCGCAATCCTGCCCTCGTAGATCGGAGCCCGGAAAATCGACAGGAAGTAATACATCGGATTGAGCCGGAAGAGAAATTGCAGAGATGCCGGAACGATCTCAAGCGGATACATGATGGGCTGCAGGTAGAACCAGGACATGAGCAGAATCTGAAACATCTCGTAGACGTCAGCGAAATAGATGACCATGGTCGAGAGCAACAGGCCAACGCCAACCGTAAAGAGACAGACCAGAACTATCGAGACCGGCAGAAAAAGAAGGGAAGCGCGGATCGGCACCTTGGTGACGAGCATGATGACCAGCAAAGCAGGTATCGAGAGAGCGAGGTTGACCAAACCGGTGCCCAGCGCCGTTGCGGCAAACATCCCGCGCGGAACATAGATGCGATGCATGAGAGTTCCGCCCCAGAGCAGTTCACTCATCGCCGAATTGGTGGTCTGCGAGAAGAAATTCCAGAGCAGAAGCCCGGAGAGAACATAAACCGCAAAGTTCGGAATGCTGAAGCGGAAGATGTTTGAAAACGCAAGCGTCAACACGACCATCATCATGAGCGGATGAATCATCGTCCAGAACATACCGAGCGCCGAACGCTTGTAGCGCGTCTTGATGTTTCGGGCGATTAGTTGCCGGAGGAGATCGCGGTAGCGAATCAACTCCTTGAACTCTTCGACCATGGGCGAGCCACGGTCCGCCGAGTCATAGATCAGACTGCTTCTTGACATAGTCCGGTTATCCTCGAAGCAGACCGAGATGGAGAAGTTCCCGTCGCTCTTGTCGTCTCGCCCTCATCGGCGGTCAGATGGCTACTTCTGTGTCGCGCTCGCCTTTGCCGGAGCCGGAGGTGCGGCACTTGAGCTGATCGAGAACAGTTGGTTGCGGTTAACGATGAAGAGTGCCCCGTTGGCGGGGATGGGGCTGCAGTAGACGGAGCTGCCCATATTGATCTCACGGACGACTTTCTTTTGCTTACCAGCCTCAAGAATCACGACGTCACCATCCTCGTCCCCCAGATAGACTTTACCGTCGACCACGAGCGTCGAACCCCAGACCGCCGCAAACATGTCGTGAACCCAATATACTTGACCGGTCTTCGCGTCAAGGCAGTGTATAAACCCGCTGAAATCAGCCTGATAGACGAGCCCGTCGACAATCGAGGCAGTCGAGATTGAACGTCGAATCTTGTCGTAGTGCCAGACCAGACCAGTCTTTGTGATGTCACCGGTCTTACTTGGGTCAATGCAATACAGATGGCCGACCCCCTCACCGTCAGGGTCCACTTCCGCCTCGCGCGCTACGCCGT
>JANNRD010000685.1:0-3248 GCA_031401095.1 Acidobacteriota bacterium | reverse complement strand
CGCGAGATCGGCTCGATCTTGCGCAAGGTGGCGAGGCGAGTGTTGCGTGCTGCAGACGCCAAAAGCGAAGGTCAGGAGACACCCGAGTTTCATTTCGTGGTCGACACCCCAGCCGTGCTTGAGGCGCTCGGACCCATCAAGTTCCGACCGCAGATGGTTGCGGAACGGAGCGAGATCGGCCTTGCCAATGGGTTGGCCGTGACCGAGGTGGGCGGTGATATCATGCAGATCGAGGCGACACTGGTAGAGGGCAGTGGTCGTTTGACTCTCACCGGAAAGCTTGGTGATGTCATGCAGGAATCAGCGCGTGCCGCGATCACCTATGTCCGGTCGCGCGCCGCTGAATTGGGCATTCGAACGGATCTGCACAAGAACTATGATCTGCACGTCCACGTGCCTGAGGGAGCGATTCCCAAGGACGGGCCATCGGCCGGAATCACCATGGCCACTGCGATGACCTCAGCCCTGACAGCCATTCCGGTTCACCGACAAGTGGCAATGACCGGCGAGATCACATTGCGCGGCAAGGTATTGCCGATTGGTGGGCTCAAAGAGAAACTGCTGGCCGCTCATCGAGGGGGGCTGACGACAGTCATCATCCCAAAGGATAACGAAAAGGATCTGGTTGAAGTCCCTGCGGATGTCATCGAAGCCCTTCAGATCAACCTCGTCGAGACCATGGATGAAGTTCTCCAGCTCGCGCTTGAAAGACTGCCGACTCCTCGAACGCTACCTGGCACCGACCTCGCGCCACCTCTTTGGGACCCAACGCAGCCGGCAAGCAGTCCGGAAGGAGCGGTCACGGGATAGCGAGTCGAGAAACGGGGAATGAAGCGCCAGCTTCGTCTGCGTTTGCTTGTTCCATCTTATGAGAGCAGGGCAGAACTCTCTCTTCGGTATCCCTGACACTCGACTGATATGAGAATCACCGGCGCCAGGTTTATTGCGAGTGCGACAACTCCGGACTCCTTTCTGCGTGATAGTCGCCCCGAGGTGGCCTTTATGGGGCGCTCGAATGTAGGCAAATCGAGTTTGCTGAATGGCTTGCTCGGCGTCAAGGGCCTCGCGCGGACCAGCTCGACACCGGGACGGACGCAAACGATCAACTTCTTTCTCATCAATGAATCCTTCTATTTCATTGATCTTCCCGGCTATGGCTATGCGAAGGCCTCAAAGACGGATCGACTTGCCTGGGGCAAATTGATCGAGAAATACCTTGCGGAGCGGACGCAGCTTGTGCTATCTATCTTGATCGTCGATGCCCGGCACGAGCCTTCCCCGCTAGACCTTCAGATGCAATCCTGGCTTCAGCATTTCGGGCTTTCCTATCTGGTGGTCTCAACGAAAATTGACAAGATGTCAGGCAACGAGCAAAGAACGATCCGACAACGTATGCGGAAGTCTCTGCAGACGGAGCGAGTCATCCCCTACTCCGCAGTCACGGGCGCTGGCGCCAAGGAGATCTGGGAGGAGATACGCTTGAGCACCACGCAATTGCCGACTGCCGTTAGCGGCACATAATGATGAGCTTCTGAATAAACAAGACCGAGCAACTCGGCTCACCCGACCAGTAAATCCCAACGACAAAGGAGTTCCCTCCCGTCCCGCAAGAGGAGCGTTGACCGCGCCATCGGAGCAACCTCCGCCGGATGAAAGAGCAACAGAGTTTTATGCCAGAAAAACCAATCAACCGATCGCGAGAGAAGACAAACGAAGAGTTCGAACCCGAGGGCACCCTCGATAAGGACTTTCTCGATATCGCTGATCTGAAGGAGATGAACATCTCGAAACTGACGCAGATCGCGAAGGAGCTGGACGTCCCGGGCGCAACCGGCATGCGCAAGCAGGAGCTGATCTTCAAGATACTCCAGGCCCAGACCGAGAAATCAGGTCTCATCTTCTCAGAAGGTGTTCTTGAAACGCTGCCCGATGGATTCGGCTTCCTCCGAGCCCCCGAGTACAACTATCTTCCAGGTCCCGATGATATCTATGTCAGCCCCTCGCAGATTCGCAAGTTCGATCTGCGCACCGGCGATACGATCTCGGGTCAGATTCGTCCGCCGAAGGAGGGTGAGCGTTACTTTGCACTGATCAAGGTCGAGGCGATCAACTTCGAACAACCCGAGATCGCCCGCGACAAGGTTTTCTTTGACAACTTGACCCCGCTCTATCCCGACGAACACCTCCGCATGGAAACGCTCGCGGAGAACCCTTCGGGCCGCGTCATCGACCTTTTTACGCCGATCGGCAAGGGACAACGCGGACTGATCGTCGCGCCGCCACGCACCGGAAAGACGATGCTCCTGCAGACCATCGCTAATTCTTTGACCGAGAATCATCCGGAAGTAACCTTGATTGTCCTGCTCATCGATGAACGACCAGAAGAGGTCACCGATATGCAGCGTTCAGTCAACGGTGAAGTTATTTCTTCGACCTTCGATGAGCCAGCGTCTCGGCACGTCCAGGTCGCCGATATGGTCATCGAAAAGGCAAAGCGTCTGGTCGAACACAAGCGCGATGTCGTCATCCTCCTCGATTCGATTACGCGCCTCGCGCGCGCTCACAACGCGGTTGTGCCGCCCTCGGGCAAGATCCTCTCGGGCGGTGTCGACGCCAATGCTTTGCAGCGGCCGAAACGCTTCTTTGGAGCCGCACGTAACATCGAGGAAGGCGGTTCCCTGACAATCATCGCGACGGCGCTCGTCGAAACCGGCAGCCGCATGGACGATGTCATCTTCGAGGAGTTCAAGGGCACCGGCAACATGGAAATTCATCTCGACCGCAAGCTCTCCGACAAGCGTGTCTTTCCGGCGATCGACTTGCAGAAGTCGGGTACGCGTAAGGAAGAGCTGCTGATTCCCAAGAAGGATCTCGAACGCATCTGGGTGCTCCGACGCGTCATTAATCCGCTCTCAAGCGTCGAACAGATGGAGCTCGTCCTCGGCCGACTCGACAAGTCGAAGAACAACGTCGAATTCCTCTCCTCGATGAATCAGTAGAGCAAGCGGCACAACCACAGAGAGGCACAACCACAGAGACACGGAGACACAGAGAAAGCACAGAGAAGAATGAGGGAGCTTGGAGAGGTGTTCCACACCCTCTTGTTCGGTGGTGTCAAATCTTTTGTGTAAACGGTTCGGTTCAAGTTTGGGTTTTCCTCTGCTTGAGCAGAGGGAAGCGCCCGCTTCCCCTTAAGAGCCCTCCCAGCCGAAGCGAGGAGGGCAGTCAAGGATCGCGAGTCTTCGAGC
>JANNRD010000684.1:0-3453 GCA_031401095.1 Acidobacteriota bacterium | reverse complement strand
GCTCCGGCGACGGCGGCGCCTCCAGCACCTGCGCAGACCGTCCAGCGGGCTGTCGAAACACCAACGACCTTTACCGCTCCGATCAAGCCGCCTGACAAGATTCCGGATGCCTCGACAGTCCAGGCGAAACCCGTGGTCGCGGCCAGCGCGGTCGGTGTTCCCGGTGGAGTGCCCGGAGGCGTTGCAGGTGGGGTTCCGGGTGGAGTCCCTGGCGGCAGCGGTAATGCCCCACCTCCGCCGCCACCACCACCTCCTCCGAAACCGGATCCGACACCGCCACCGCCTCCTCCGAAGGAGATCAAGGTTTCCGGCGGCGTCTTGCAGGGGAGCGCGCTGAAGAAAGTGCAACCACCCTATCCGCCGATCGCCAAGGCAGCACGCGCGCAGGGTGCGGTTCAGGTCCAGGTGACGATCTCTGAAGAGGGACGGGTCATCGACGCTCAGGTTGTCGGAGGACATCCATTGCTTCGCGACGCAGCCCTTCAGGCTGCACGGCAGTGGATCTTCAAACCGACCGAGCTTTCGGGAGTTCCAGTGAAGGTGCAGGGCGTACTGACCTTCAACTTTACATTGCAGTAGGCGTCGTTGTTGGGGGCATCGGTCCTTTCCCCCGAACGTGACCTCGCCGGAAACGGAACCTGGGAGGTTCCATCGGTGTCTACAGCAGGTGTCCACGTAACCTGCATCTGGCTCTCCTCACAGTGACGCGTGCCCTCGATGGGCAGTGTGAGGACGGCGGCAAAGATTCAACACAGCAATCTCTCTTTGGAGGATCTCGACATCATGACGATAGTGCTTTCTCAAATCTGGTTTGGGGCGGTTTCATTTGTTCTTGCTTTGCAGGAACAGAGTGCGGCTGAGGCCTTTAACATCACGACGATGATCCGGAACCTGGGCTCGGTGGCCTGGGGCGTCATCTTCATTCTCCTCATCATGTCGATCTGGTCGATCGCGATCATGGTCGAGCGGTATCTGACCTTCGACGCCGCGAAGAAGCAATCTCGCGAGTTTGCGCCGAAGGTTGCGATGGCGCTCAAGGGAGCCAAGATCGATGAAGCCATTTCGATCTCGGACAAGTTCAAGAAGAGCCATCTCGCCATGGTCGTCAACGCCGGACTGCAGGAGTTCCGTGCGCATCAGCTCTCGGCCGAGATTCCTGGTGAGAATGTCGAGGCGTCGAAGCGCGCACTGCAGCGGGCTGAAGCGATCAAGATCGCAGAGTTCAAGCGCGGCCTGTCGGGGCTGGCGACGATTGGTTCGACAGCTCCCTTCGTTGGTCTCTTCGGAACGGTGTTCGGGATCATCAATGCCTTCCAGGGCATGAAGAGCGCGGAGTCCGCTGGTATCTCGGCGGTCGCTGGTGGTATTGCTGAGGCCCTCTTTACGACCGCATTTGGCCTTCTCGTCGCGGTCCCCGCTGTCTGGCTTTTCAACTACTTTACGAGCAAGGTAGATAATTTTGTGGTTGAGATGGACAACTCATCGGCGGAGCTCATTGATTACTTCCTCAAACAACGCTCGAAGAAGTAGTTGTCTCGGTGTCGGACCCCAATCCCGCTGGGCGCACCGAGTGACGGTGCGCCAGGTTCTGACAGATTGGGAGCTGCCAGATTGGGAGCTGCCAGATTGGGAGCTACCGGAAGCGTGTCAAGACGAAGGCGTCTAAGGAGGAAACAGATATGGGCATGAGCGGAGGCGGAAATAGCAGCGGTCTGCAGTCCGAGATCAATGTCACGCCGATGGTCGACATCATGCTGGTCCTGCTGATCATCTTCATGGTGGTCACGCCATTGTTGCAGAAGGGTGTCACGGTGGTGTTGCCCGTCGGTGACAATCCGGTCGAGGATGCAGGGATCAACAAGGATACCGCGATTGTCGTTGCGATCCCGGCCGCGGGTCAGTACTACGTTGGTCGCGATATGATGCCAGGCAAGGATAAATTGATCTCGTTGATCAAGACCAGGATGGAAGGGCTCAAGCCGAGCGATCCGCGAATCGTCTACATCAAAGGTGGCGTCAACGTTCCCTATGGGGAGATCGTCAGTGTCATCGACTCGATTCGTGAAGCCGGCTTTGATCAGATAGGGCTCGTCGCTGACAAGAAGAAAGAGACGAAGTAAGCGCCGGCTTGTCCGGATAAGGAGAAAGAGTCATGGGTATGAGTGGTGGCGGCAGCGGCGAAAGCAAGGCAGTCCCGTATATTAACGTGACACCGCTGATCGATGTGCTGCTGGTGCTGTTGATCATCTTCATGGTCATCAGCCCGCAGAAACCTCATCAGTTCGAAGCAAAGATTCCGGAGAAGCCACCGGAGGAACAAAAGCCGCAGCCGCCGGATCCATTGTCTCTGGTCGTCACGCTTTCGCGTCTCGGAGGCGGATACAAGCTCAATACGCAGGATGCGCCGAACCTTGACGAACTCGGAAAACAGCTTTACAACGCGCTCAATGGACGACCTACTGATCGCAAGGCCGTTTTTATCAAGGGACCGAAATCGATCAATTACGGTGAGGTGGTCAAGGTCATCGACGTCGTGAAGGCGTCCGGTGGATCTCCGATTGGCCTGCAGATCGAAGCACTCGAGAACTAGAGCCAAGGCGCTCCGAACATTCTTCATTCTGCCGAGGGATTCCTGACTAATATGAAACTCTTCCGACTAACAAAAACTGTCTTCATCCTGGCTGCAGTTCTTTCCGTTGGAGTCCTCTCCAACGGCTGCGGTTTCGCCAAAAAGGTGATCGCCAAGGACAAGATGAATCAGGGGGTACTGAAGTACAATTCCGGCCAGATGAACGAAGCGAAGGCTTATTTCAAGTCGGCCACCGAGTACCTGCCCGATGCTGCGGTCGCCTGGCTTTACTATGGGGCGACTCTCACCAAGGACTACAAGACCGCAACCGGGGATAACCGTGAGCGACTTGCAAGTGAGGCGCTCGATGTCTTCAAGAAAGCGCTTGACCTCTCAAAGGGCGACTGCAGGCTCGAAGAGAATGCGATGGCCTACATTGTCAGTGTCTATGATGACCTTGGCAAGGAAGGTGAATGGCGTGACTGGATGGTTAAGCGCGCCGATAGTTCGTGCGCGACAAAGGCACTGAAGGCGACGACCTATCACGCAATTGCGACCAAGTTCTGGCAGTGTTCCTATGACCAGACGACGCGCTACGCCGATAAGGACCTTGCCGTGAAAGACCAGTTTCACTACCGGGACATGGATTACGAGGCTGCGCGCGAGGACAAGAAGAGGGTCGAGGACTGCATCAACAAAGGGATGGAGTTTGTCGAGAAGGCTCTCGAGATCGATCCAGAGTATGCCGAAGTCCTCTACTACAAGGGGCTGCTCTACCGCGAGAAGCAGAAGATGAGCAAGGTCGATTCTGAGCGGAAGCAGTATGAAGCCGAGGCCAAGAAGATCGCCGACAAGGCGGGCCAAATAACCAAGCGCAAGGAGGC
>JANNRD010000683.1:0-19373 GCA_031401095.1 Acidobacteriota bacterium | reverse complement strand
TGAGGCCTATGGTGCGCAGGTCTACTTCTCCCTGATCCCCAAAGAGATTTATCTTCTTTCCCGTGCCGGCGTCGAGTGCGATCAGCCTGCTGTCGCCCGTGGCAATCAAGATGCGCGCCTCGCGACCATCGCTCCAGTAGGCCACCCCACGATGCATGAAGCCTTTCGTGGTTGGCGACTTGACGCGCCAGGTTTCCGGATCGAAGAGCCACTTGGTCTTGCCCGTCGCTGCGTCGAGGGCAGCCACCTCTGACATGGCCGTGCTCGTGTAGAGGACACCGCCAACCATGATCGGAGTTGCCTGAAACTCCCCTGGCCGCAGGTCGGTCTGTTGCTTGAGAATCGCACCGTCAGGAGATTCCCATTTCCAGGCCACCCTGAGCTGACTGACGTTGTCTTTGTTGATCTGGTCGAGAGGCGAGTACTTTGTCGCGCGGTTGTCTGCGCCGTAGGCTGGCCACTCACCCTTTAAACCGGCCAGCTTTGCAGGCACGAGAGCGGCGGCGCCACCGATGAGCGCGAGCAAAGCGAGGGCAATTGCACGTCGAACGCGGATGGAGTGGATGGAACCAGACAGTCTGTACATCTCGTCGTACCTTTGGTGTGTTCGTCGAAACATGGCTGGCAGGCTAAAAACCGTAGGCATTCGGATGGTATCTATCGGCGCGTCGCGCAAAGCCGAACTTGAGCTGGGCGTTCCCGTGATAAATGGCTCCCGCGCCAGCGGTATTTTCCTGATCCGGCATAGGATACGTATCGGTAAATCAAGAAGCAAGGATATGAGATGACTGAAGGGGTTCCCGCCTCCAGGCAGGCGACGTTTTCGACCCTCAGTACCCGCCCTTGCGGCGCATTCCTACCCGATGCCGGCGTACCGGGTTACAATTCGCCGGTCACTCTGTCACACAAGGCTTTGAAGCATGAAAAGGTGCGGTAGAGATCGCGTCATCGACAGAGGAACAAGCTGACTTCAGGACACTGGGAGGAGTGGTGGACGACATGATTACGACAAGACGCAGCGCAATTCGAATTATGGTCGCGGCGGGCGCGGGCATGACGTTGACGATGCCGGCCGACGGCCTTGTTCAGGCTCAGCCCTCGGGCGTACGCGCCTTTCGCGGCGAGCATCAACCAAAGCCGTTGCCATTTGATCCGGCGAAACTCAAGGGAATCTCTGAGAAGCTCATTCGCTCCCATCACGAGAATAACTATGGCGGCGCGGTCAAAGCCCTCAACGCCGTCGAACAACGACTGGCGACGATGCTCGCGGACAGGGATCTGCCGGCCTACGTCTACGGTGACCTCAAGCGCGAAGAACTGGTCCGCACGGGTTCCGTCGTGCTGCACGAGACCTATTTCAACAATCTCGGGGGCGATGGCAGGGCGGGCAATGAGGTTCTTGCCGCTCTCAAGCAAACGTATGGGAGCTACGAATCTTGGGAGGCGGAGTTCAAACGGACCGGCAACGCGCTCGGTGGTGGTTCAGGCTGGGTGATCCTGGCTCACAATTTCCACACTGGAGAGCTGCACAACTATTGGGCGTGGGATCACATGCACAACGCGCCGTTCTCCCGTCCACTACTCGCGCTGGATATGTATGAGCACGCGTATCACATGGACTACGGCGCGGCAGCTGCGAAGTATGTTGACGCATTCATGCAGAACGTCAATTGGGAAGAGGTTAACCGACGATTCGTGAATTCACAGAAGGTGGCAGCGGTGACGCAGGTGTAGCGGGCACCGGAGGCACACTGTCCGCGAGGGGCGGGTTTGGCACGGATTTGAACCCCCGCGATTCCTCCATTCCGCGCAAGCTTCTCAAAACCAGGAGCCGCAGGCAGCACCAGAACGGTCTCAGAATCGAACTGGTTCGATCAGCCCGTCAGCGCGCCCGACAACCAATCAGCTATTTAGCGATCTGGCCGATAGGACGAGAAACTGCAGGAACGGTTCGTGCCATCGTCGGCCTGCGTGTCGAGTTTAAACCAGAGGGTCGAATCACCGTCTTGTTTGTCATCGATTGTCGCTCACGACACTGCGTTCTGTGAGACGCGTTCGCGTGATTCAATTGGTTACTTGCTCTCCGGCGCAGCTGCGGGTTTGGTCTGTACCTTCGTACCGGCTCGCAACTCATCCGTGCCGCGCAGCGCGATCTGGTCGCCGGGAGTAAGGTCCCCAAAGATCTCTACCAGGTCCGTACCGGGCTGACCTGGCTGTGCCTGTTGAGTGACGGATGCTCCACGTTTGACATCCACCCATTGCGCGATCCCATCCTGAATTCGAATCACGAAGGATCTCTCGGTCGTCACTGCCACTGCTGAAGGCGGCACAAGGAGTGACGGGCGGGAGCGCGTTGTCGGCCAGGAAACCTGTGGAAACATTCCCGGAGCCAATCTGCGCGATGGTGTTGACTGGTTGTTGACATCCATCTCGACCGGCATGGTCCTTGTCCGCGGGTCAATTGAGTTGCCGATGCGCGCGACGGTGCCGGTAAATGCCTCACCAGGGAAAGCCGGTACGGAGAAAGTGATCCTTGTCCCAGGTCTAACATCGGATACCTCGGATTCAGGAACCGGAACGACAAGGCGTAAGCGCGAGACTTGTTGCAAACGTAAGACCGGTGGCGCCCCTCCTACCGGCCCCGCGAGACTGCCCTCATGCGCATTTCGTTCGGTGATGATGCCGTCAAAGGGCGCAACGATTCGCAAATAACTCTCGGTCGTCCGCATCGAGCGCACAGCAGCGCGCGCGGCGATCTCGTTTTCAGAAATCGCCGTCACTTGTGCGAGCGTCGCGCTTTCGTTGTCTCGGAATGCCTGCACACGGGCTTGTTCCGCCTCCATCAAGTGTTGGGCAGTCTCGAGCTCATTGCCTGAAATCACGCCGGGTGTGGCGGAGGCCGCCTTGAGGTGGTTGTAAGTCGCGGTGCTTGCCGCAAGTCGTGCCTCTGCCTCGACCCGTTGTGCTCGCGCGCCACTGACACGGGCTTCGCCAGCGAGTTTCTGAGCCTGCGCGCCGCCGACCCTCGCCTCTGCCTCGTTGCGTTGCGAGCCGAGCTCAGGCGCGCTTAAACGAACAAGCAGTTGTCCGGCTTTGACCACCGAGCCCCGGTCAACGCCGATCCATTCGATGAAGCCCTGGGCTCTCGGGTAGAGCATGACATCCTGATAAGGCTGCAGCTCGCCTGGGAGACGAAGCTGACGATTCACCTCTTGTGAGAGCACTGAGGTGACGATTACCGTTGGCGTCGTCGTGGTAGGCTTCGTTTCGGCAGGCTTTGGAGCGGCACTACGATTGCACGCTAAGCTGAGACCAAGTGTCACGGCCAGGAGCAACGCTCTTCGATGACGATTCATTGTTGTTTTCCTGCTCATCAATCTGAGGAGACCGCCGACTCCGGTTGGTAATCGGCGTGATAGAGCGAAGGTGAATCGGCGGTTGCGCGGCGTTGTGCTACCGCGAAGACGAGCGGCAACACGAGAAGCACGGCAAAAGTCGATGCGACGAGCCCGCCGATGACTGCTCGACCGAGGGGCGCGGTCTGCTCTCCACCTTCGCCAAGCGCCAGAGCCATCGGCAGCATCCCCGCGATCATCGCGAGGCTTGTCATAAGGATTGGTCGGAGCCGACTCGAGGCTCCGCTCAGAGCAGCGTCAACCGCCGTCATCCCCTCCTTCCGCGACTGCTCTGCGAAGGTGACCAGCAATATAGCATTCGCGGACGAGACGCCAATCGCCATGATCCCTCCCATAAACGACTGAACGTTGAGCGAGGTCCCCGTCAGCCACAGCGAAACCGCGACACCCGTCAGAACAGCCGGAATGGCCGAGACCGCGATGAGTGCAACGCGCGAAGACTGAAAGTAGCCCGCCAGCAACAACAGAATCGCGACGACCGCGAGTGCAAGGCCCGTCCCCAGGCTGGTCAGCGTCTGCCGCATCGCAGGCACCTGACCGCGGACAGCGAGCGTCACGCCGCGCGGCACATCGCCCGCGCGCTTGATCGCTTCATTCACTTCGCTCGCGGCGCTACCGAGGTCAACGCCGCGATCGCCACCGATATTTGCGATGATCGTGATCATCCGCTGCTGATTGTAGCGGTCGACCTCGCCGGGCATTGTGCCGTAGCTTAGCTGAGCGACATCGCCCACGAGCGGCGCCGCTCTGCTGGTCGCGCTGCCAACCGGCAAAGCCTGGACATCCTCGATCGAGGTGATTCGCGACTGCGGGACCTCAACCTGCACCTGATAGGCGGTACCGCTTGCCGGGTCGCGCCAGTAAGTCGGCTGTGTGAATCGGGATGATGACGTGGCAGCCACCAATGAGCGGCCGACTTGTTCGACGGTCAGACCCATTTGGCCAGCGCGTTCGCGGTCGATAGTAATGTTTACTGTTGGATAGTCGAGCGGCTGGCCGAACTGAAGGTCGCGCAGGCTCGGCACCTTCTTCATCTCGGCGAGTACCTTCTCGGCGAATGAGCGGTTGGCGGTGAGGCTCGGCCCGCTCACAGCCACCTCGATTGGTGTTGGCGCGCCGAAGTTCATGATCTGCGTCACGATGTCGCCAGCCTCAAACGAAAAGGTCACACCAGGCAGCAGGGCAGACAGTTTCTGACGCATGTGTTCCTTAAACTCCGAGAGCCTCAACCCCGAACCGCTTCGCAGCTTGACGTTCAGCACTGCTTCATGAGGCCCACTCGTCCAGAGGTGAATCGTGTTGACGGGATAGCTCGCGGGTTGCGTTCCGACAAAACCCAGGGTGATCTCAACGTTACCAGGCCCGGCTTCATCTCGGATCGCCTTCAATGTGGTCAGAGCTATGACCTCGGTTCGTTCGACGCGTGTGCCCGTGGGCGCGCGCATGCGTACTTGAATCATTCCCGACTCAACCGACGGAAAGATATCGAGCCCAAGTTGGCGGCCGATCAGGAAAACGCTCGCGACGGTGATCAGGGTGTAGCAAGCGAGTAGCGGCCACCGGAATCCCATGATGCGGCTCATGAGGCTCCCGTATCCCCTTTGCAGCCGATGAAAGAATGATTCCCTGGTTTCTTCCGGTGCCGGCTGTTTCAGCAACCAGACCGCGAGCACTGGCACGAGTGTGTTCGAGAGCAGGTAGGACGCAAGCATCGCCAGTCCGACCGCAAGCGAGAGGGGCACAAAGAGGGCGCGCGACACTCCGACCATAAGGAATGACGGCACGAAAACCGCGACGATGGCGAGCATCGCCAGCAATCGCGGAGTGATTGTCTCGTGCGTCGCATCGAAGATCGCTCGCATCCTCGCTGGCTGGCCGGGTCCCGAGCGCGCGAGGTGCACGTGAATGTTCTCAATCGCGACCGTCGCTTCGTCCACGAGTATGCCAATGGCGAGCGCGAGACCACCGAGCGTCATGATGTTGATTGTCTGTCCTGACAGCCAGAGCCCAACGATCGCCGCGAGAAGCGCGAAGGGTATGGTCAGGACAACGATCAGCGCGCTTCGCAGGTCTCGCAGGAAAAGCAGCACCACCATCCCGGTCAGGATCGCTCCGAGCGCGCCCTCGAGTGCCAGTCCGCGGACCGCGTGACGGACGTAGGTCGACTGATCGAACTCGAAGGTTACTTTGATGTCCTCCGGAATTAGCGCCTGCATTCGCGGCAGCTCAGCCTTGACCCGGTTGACGACATCGATCGTCGAGGCATCGGCTCGCTTGGTGACCGGAATGTAAACTGTCCGCTTCTCGTTGAAGAGGCCGTAACCCGTCAGGATGTCGGACCCGTTCTCGACGTTGCCGATGTCGCGAACAAAGACTGTCGGGCCATTGCCGGTTCGGATCGGCAACGATGCCAGTTCTTGAATGTTCGACACCACTGAGTTAGTCGGCGCCAGACGGTTGATGTCACCAGTTCGGATGTTGCCAGCGGGAAGAATGATGTTACCCGCGGCGATCGCTTTGATGACCTCTTCCGGTGACATCTGATACTGACGAAGTTTGTCGGGGTCGACGCGGATGATCACCGAGCGCTGATTGCCACCGAACGGCGGCGGAGCGGAGACACCTGGCAGCGTGGAAAAATAAGGGCGGACCCGAAATAGCGCGAGATCCTGGATCTCACCGAGATTCCGTGTTTCGCTTGCAAATACCAGTTGGCCGACCGGGACGCTGCCCGCGTCATAGCGCACGACGAAGGGCGCGACAGTTCCCGGTGGCATGAATGCGCGCGACCGCTCGACATAGGAGACGACTTGCGCCAACGCCTGGCTCATGTCGGTCCCTGGATGAAAGAAGAGCTTCACCAATCCGACGTTCTGAATCGACCTCGATTCGACGTGCTCGATCCCGGTGACGTAGAGGAAATGGTATTCGTAGTACGACACCAGATAGCTCTCCATCTGCGACGGGTCCATCCCCCCGTATGGTTGGGCGACGTAGATTACCGGCAGATTCAGATTTGGAAAAATGTCTACAGACATCCTGGTCAGCGCGAGCCCGGAGGCGAGGGTCACGCCAATGACCGCTACCAGAACCGTTATCGGGCGTCGTAGAGCGCTAATGATGAGCTTCATCGCTTACCCGTCTCTCTCTGCAGTGTAGAAAGCGAATGAGGGCTACCGCTGCGCATTGCGCAGGAGCTCAAGGAAGGGTTTGAGATCGCCCTTCGCGCGCGCTTCAGCGAGATGCGCGCGCCAGACACCTAACCTCGCCAGAGAGTTTTCGACTTCAGCCTGCGCAAGCAAACGCAGCGCTTCGGCAACCTCGGTGATTGTCCCGAGTTCCGCTTCGTAGCGCTTCCGGACGCGAAGTTCCGTTTCCTGTGCGGCCTGGAGCTGGTGCGGAGTGTTCTCGGCCATTTCCTTTGCTGAAGCGATAATTACCTTTGCGCTCTGTTCCTCCGCCTTCAGTCTTTGCAAGGTCTGGTCGTAGCGCGCCCGTTCGGCGGCGAGGTAGTCTGATTCCTGTCGTCTTCGAGTGCGAAGATTGAAGATGTCCGTGGGCGCAAAGCTGATCGTCAGACCGGTAGCCCAATTCGGCGTGTCGGGGAAAAAGCCGCGGCCGTTGAGCAGTCGTCCGTCCACACGGGCGCTGCTGCCGCGGCCGAAGACAGCCGTCTGCCAACTGAAACGTGGGTGGAACGACGCATCCAGCAGGTGTTTTCGCGCGAGGATCATGTCGAGCGTAGCCTTCTGCACTTGGGCCAGGGGATGCGATGAGAGGTCGCCAAACGCCGCCGCTGCAGGTGGCGGAGGTGAAGGAGGCACTCCGAGAAGCGGTCCCGAGTCGATCGTGATTGTCTGCCCAACCTGGCCGATGGCTTCTGAAAGCACTACTCGCGCGAGAGCTGCGTTCTGTTTTGCCTGAATCATGAGGCTGCGCGCCGCGGCCAACTCCGCGTCGGTGCGCGAAGCATCGGCGCCGGGACGCAATTGGTTGTCCACCAACACGTGAACCGCCTTCGAGAATGTCTCCATTCGCTCGACATTGGCGAGGGCGGCGCGCACGGCTTGATCTGCCGCGACGACTCGCAGAAAGCTATCAGCTGCGGTCGAGGCAACATCCAGGCGAGTTACGGCGACCTTTGCTTCCGCTTCGCCACTCGCGCTCTTTGCCACCTCGACCCCTGCTTTTCGGAAACCGAAATCGAACGGCTCCCACGAGACGAGCAGTCCGCCACCGCTCCCCCAGGCACTTTCGGTGAAGGAAGAGCTGGCGAGGACCGGTCCCGAGATCGGAAGGATTCCGGGCTGCGGAAAGAACTGACCAAAGACGTTGTTGCGCGTACCGCGTGTCTGTTGCCAGTCCATTTCCACGCGAGGCAAATAGGTATTTCGCGCCAGCTCGATGTTTGCGCCAAGGGCAGATGCCTGCTCCCGCGCAGCGCGGATCGCGGGGTAGTTCTGCATTGCCAGCTCAACGGCGGTCTGAAGGCGGAGCCGACTTGGTGTCTCTTGCGCGCAAATCGTTGATGGCAGCGCGATCAAACAGACACAGAGCCAGGTCAGAGTGAATCTGATATCGGTCAAGAGTACGCTCTCCTTGTTGGGTCCTCAGAGGCTGACAGTGCGGGCTGATCATTTCACTTGGAAGTGATCTGGTCAAGAACCAGCGCGTCTTGCGGGGGGTCTCACCCACGTGAGATTTGGCGCGTCCGCCTGATAGGCGCCTTTGTAGACTCGGCAGAAGACTCGATTGGGAGAGGTACCTTGGGGCGGCACCAGGAGTCGCAAGGACCTTCCCTGATCCTGTGCGCTCGAGGCTTTGTAGTTGCACCTTTCGCACGTGGACTATTGACGGTAGTCGCTTACGGATACTAAGCTGTCTGTCTGCTGAGAGGATTGTGAACATGAAGGTGTCACGGATTACAATGCGTGGGTTTCGCCCCGCTGGTCGCGGTCTCAAGCAGGTCCTGGGCAAGCTGGAAGCCGAGGTAATACAACTCCTCTGGGGACAGCCTGGCCAGACCGTCAATGAGGTGGAAGAGGCGCTGCGTCAAAGGCGTGAGATTGCACGCACGACTGTGCTGACGACGCTCGACCGGATGCACCGCAAGGGCTATCTAACGCGCGAACGCCACGGCAAGGCGTTCGTGTACACGCCGCGCTACACGCGCGAACAGTTCGAGCGCGAGATGACGCAGGAGGTGCTGGGGGCTTTGCTCGGCGGCATAGGTGAACCCGTACTTTCTACCTTTGTTGAATTGGTTGGTGAAGACGACGGCAATCTGGATCGCCTGGAAGCGTTGATCAAAAAGAGACGGGAGGGTAGGACGCCATGAACCCGCATGGTTGGACACTCGCGTTGGCGAGCGTAGAGAATTTCGTCCTCATCAACACGCTCCTTTCAGTTATCGGCTTTGGCGTCGCCGCTGTCGCTCGTACCAGTAAGGGCGTCCGAGCCTGGCATCCGCACGCGCGCGCACGTTTGTTTGCGACAACACTAATCATTCCTCCGATTGCCTCCGCCTGGCTGGTTTGTGCTTCGCTTCTGCCCGCGATCTGGCTTGGCAAGTGGCGCTGGCAGCAGGAACATGAACCCGCCCATGCGCTGCACCTGCTCAGCTCTTTGACGATCCCACTTGACCCGACCCTTGGATATGCGACTCTGACCTTCGCAATCCTGGCTGCAGTTACTGCCGCTCACGCCGCGATGAGCGCGTACTTCCGCATTGGTTGTGTCATCAGACAGCTAGAGGTCGGCGCATCTCCTGCTGAGCCAGAGCAGATCAGGAATGTCGCGGAGACCTGCCGGAAGCATGGCATCGCAGTTGGGCTTGTGGCCAGCGATTACCCTTTCTCGTTTGTGTGGGGCTACCTGGACTCGAAGCTGGTGCTTTCGACAGGGTTGCTCAACGCGCTTTCGAAGCAGGAGTTGGCGGGCGTGTTGGCACACGAAACGGCGCATCACGTGCGGCGCGACAATCTGTCTAAGTTGGCTTTGATGACTGGCCGGTACCTTTCGCCCGCTTTCCCGCTGACGAACCTGCTTTATCGGTGGTGGAGTGAACAGGTGGAAATGATTTGCGATGAGATCGCTGCGCGACGCACCCAATCGCCAGTAGAGCTTGCCGGGGCGTTGGTGCGGCTCAAGCGACTCTCGCTTGCGGCTACGACGACGCCGTTGCGGCCTGCCGCTTCTGGATTATTCGGTGACGGCAAACACGATTTCGAGCATCGGGTACAACGCGTGCTGTCAATTGTAGAACGAGCCGATCTCAGTACGGCCGGTATGCTTTCACGTTCGAGTGTTGGGATAGCAGTAGCGATGGGCATAACGTTCGCCGTCTCGTTAGTAGTATTGTTTGCGTTCTCGCCGTTGGCGATTCACAAGGCTGTCGAAATGATCCTCAACGTCTCTTAGCGCGTTTTGTCTCCGCCGCTCTCGACCATCGGATCGGAGCGGTTTCTTTATGAGTCCCAGGACTACCAGCGGTAGTCAATCGGCAGATCTGAAGGAAGGCTGATCATGCGATCAAATATGACCGCGCTCGTTTTAGTGCTCGTGTTGAGTGCGCTCGGCTGCTCGCGCAACGCCAAGCCCGCCGGAAGGGCCGAAGCGGAAGGCGAAGCCATTGCGCGCACTGAGTTCACCGAACGGATCGAGAATTTCTTTGAGTACGAACCATTGAAGGCAGGTAAGCCCAGTCAGTTTCGAATCCATCTGACCGACCTTTCTGATGGCTCGCCGGTCGAACAGGCCGAAGTGACCTTGACCGTCCACGGTAAAGCCAGTGCATCGGAGACAAAGGCCAAGATCGGCAAAGTAACTGGAATCTACGTCACCGAACTAAACCTCCCCAAACCTGGCAATTACGAGATTGAGTTCCATGTCAAGAACAACAAGCTCGACGAGCGCCTGCGGCTCGCCGATTTCAAAGTCGATTAGAGCGAACGTGCTTCTTAGTTCCATCGCGCTCATTTCGCTGGTTGCGGCCGGTGGTTGGCAGTGCGCGGCGGCTCAGACGCCCTTGCCGCCAGCCCGTGTGCAGCAACTACAACCGATGCGACCAGGACAGGCGGCGCAATTGGATTTTTCATCGCCGCTCACGCTGGACTGGGTGCTGGCGCGGTTTCTGGAACGCAACCTTGCCGTCGAGGCCGCGCGCTATCGCGTCGAAAGCGCCCGCGCTGATCAGATCGCCGCGCGGTTGTGGCCCATCCCGACGGTTACGTTCGCGGCGGAGAACCTGAAAGTAGCCGGCAATTCGCCTTTTACCGTCCCGTTCAACCGACTCTACGAAGTCGGCCCGACCTACGCCCAGCCGATTGAGTTGGGCGGCAAGCGCCGGTTGCGCACGGAGGTCGCCGATCTCGGCGTCTCGCGCGCCGAAGCCCAACTGGCCGACGTGCTTCGTCAGCGAATGGCCGAAGTCAAGCACGCCTACTACGAAGCGGTGCTGGCACGGCAAGCACTCTACCTGGTGTTGGAACAGCGCAGTTACTTCGATGATCTGGTGAAGTTCAGTCAGGTGCGGTTGGAAGAGGGAGCGATCTCCGGCAGCGAGCTGCTCAAGGTGAAGCTGGAACGCGTGAAATTCGTTTCGGCGGTGGCGCAGGCGCAGCTTGCCACGCGGCAGGCCGCAATCAAGCTGCTCGCTCTACTGGGTGAGTCGAATCTGGAAGCGCCCATCACCTTCGCCGGTGAGCTTGGCTCAACGGCGATAGTCGTTGATTTAGCCGTGCTCAAACGAAAGGCGTTGAGCAATCGCCCTGACCTGCAGGCCGCTGAGCGCAACGCAGCGCTGGCCGAACGCCGCATCGCGCTGGAAAAGGCGCGTGGCATTCCCGACATCACGCCAATTGCCGGATACAAACGCGTCGGCGTGGACAACACGCTGCTGTTCGGCGTGACCATTCCCCTGCGCATCAACAACAGGAACCAGGGAGAGATTGCCCGTGCGGTCGCCGATGAGAAGGTCGCCGAAACCGAAGTGGCGCTCGCGCGCAATCGGGTGCTGGCGGAAGTTGAATCGGCTTACCGCTCGTACGAATCGGCGCGGACACAAGTGGGTACGTTCCAGCGGGAGCTGCTATCGCAAGCCGACGAATCGCGGGAAATGTCGCAGTACGCCTATCGCGAAGGCGCGACAGACCTGCTGCCCCTGCTGGAAGCGCAGCGTACGCGGACAGACATTCGCCATCAGTATCTTCGCACGCTGTTCGACTATCAGGTCAGCATCCTGCTGCTCGAAGCAGCGATCGGAGGGGAGATTAAACCGTGAGTGTGAATCTGGAAGGGAAACAAGTACGAAAGGATGTTGATAACCGCGCATCTGGCAAAGGACGCTGGGCGCTCATCGCGTTGGCCGCAATAGTGGTGGCGGTGCTGATTGGCCTCGAGTATTGGCGTCGCGGCGCGAAGGCGCCCGAAGCCGCGGCTCCGTCTATTGCGAATACTACCGGCACAGTGAAGTTTCTGATGGAGCAGCAATGGCGGGTCAACATGATGCTGGCGAAAGCCGAGAGCCGCGAGGTGACAGGGCAGATCTACGCGACCGGCCGCGTGATTCCCGTCGCGCAGAATCACGCCATAGTCGCTCCTCCCGTTGGTGGAATGATTGCAGACAGTGGCTTGCCGCGCATCGGTCAGCGGGTTGCGCGCGGCCAGAGCCTGGCGGTGTTGCGCCAAACGCCGACTGCCGCCGAAGCCTCCCAGATCGCTGCCGCCAACGCGCAACTCCGAATCGAAGGCACGCGCCTCGAGTCCGAACACCGCGCCATGACGGAAAAGCTCAACGCCGCGAAAGCGGGGATGAATGAGGCTAAACACGACTATGAGCGCAGCCAAAGGCTCTATGCCCGTCAGGCGATCTCACAACAGAACCTCGAACAGGATGAGGCGAAGTACAAAGTCGCCGAAGCAGGCTACAACGCTGGGGTCAAACAACTGGAAGTGCTGAATGCGTCGGAACGGAACAGGTCCGTGGAGCCGATTGTCACTGATAACAGTTACAACATGATCGCTCCGATCTCCGGCGTCATCGTCAAAGTTCATAAGGCGATGGGCGAACAGGTCGCACCAGGCGAAGCGATCGTCGAGATCATCAACCTGGAAACGGTTTGGGTCGAGGCCCCGATCTTTGAGCGCGATTTGGAGAAGCTCAGCGGCAGGACACGGGCACTCTTCACCACGACAACGTATCCGGGAATCGAGTTCAAAGGCTCGATCGTTGACATCAGTCCAGTGATTGACCCGCAGAAGCGCACTGCCAATGTGATCTTCGCTGTGCCAAACGGCGGTCGCGCCCTGCGCATTGGGATGCAAGCTGACGTCAGGCTGGACACTGGTGAAAACTTGAACGCCGTGATCATCCCGGCGGCTGCCGTGCTGGAACACGAAGGAAAAAGGATCGTCTATGTCCTGCTTTCCGGTGAAGAGTTCGAACGGCGCGAGGTGAGGCTCGGAGATGAAGTGGGCGGAGAAGTGGCGGTGCTCGCGGGCCTGAAAGCGGGTGAGCGCGTTGTCACGCAAGGCGCGCTACAGTTGAAATTGCAGGAACTGAATCCGGCCGAGGCTGGCGCCCATACGCACGAAACTTAACCGCCATTTCGACTACCGATGCTCAACAAAATCATTCAATGGTCGCTCAACAATCGGATGCTCGTCATCGTCGGCGCGGTCGCGCTCCTGGTTTACGGTGGCGTAGTTGCGTTTCGCTCGCCGGTTGATGTCTTTCCCGATCTGACCGCGCCGACGGTGACAATCCTCACCGAATCGCACGGGCTTGCGCCGGAAGAGGTTGAATCGTTGGTCTCGCTGCCGATTGAATCGGCGATGAACGGGACGGCGGGCGTCTTTCGCGTCCGGTCGAATTCGGCGGTCGGCATCTCGATTGTCTTCGTCGAATTCAATTTTGGCACCGACATCTACCGCGCCCGCCAACTCGTGAACGAGAAATTGCAGCAGGTGCGCCTGCCTGTGGGGATTTCGCCCCCGGTGCTGGGTCCGATCTCCTCGACGATGGGTGAGATCATGTTGATCTCGCTGACCAGTAAACAGACTTCGCCGATGGAGCTGCGCAGTATTGCGGATTGGGTGGTGCGCCCGCGTTTACTCGGCGTATCCGGTGTTTCGCAAGTTACGATCATCGGGGGCGAACGTAAGCAGTTGCAGGTCCTGGTTGATCCGGCCAAGCTGGCTGATTACGGGTTGACACTGAAACAGGTCACCGACGCCGTCACCAAAGCCAATGTCAATGCCTCGGGTGGATTTCTGGAACGCGCCAACGAAGAATACATGATTCGCGCGCGCGGCCGGGCTTACACGCCTGAGGACCTTGCCGCAGCCGTCGTCGCCGTGCGGAACGGCACGCCTATTCTGGTCAAAAACATTGCGGAGGTGCAGGCCGGCGCGACGCTCAAACGCGGCGAGGGAAGTTTCAACATGCAGCCCGCAATCGTCGCGACGATTCAGAAGCAGCCGAACGCAAACACGCTCGAAGTCACCGAGCAGATTGAAATCTCACTGGCGAACCTGAAGGCCACTCTCCCTCCCGATGTGACGATTAACACCAAGGCCTTCCAGCAGGCCTCTTTCATCAACCGTGCCATCAGCAATGTGCAAGAAGCCCTGATTGAAGGAGGGGTACTGGTCATCATTGTCCTGTTCCTCTTCCTCTGGAATTTCCGCACCACATTCATTAGCCTGATGGCAATTCCGCTGTCACTACTAGCGGCGATCCTGGCAATGGGCTGGTTCGGCATCACCATCAACACGATGACACTGGGAGGCCTCGCCATCGCTATCGGCGCGCTGGTGGATGACGCGATCATTGACGTTGAGAACGTCTTCCGGCGGTTAAAACAGAACGCGCACTTGCCCAGCCCAGCACCTATCACGGAGGTCGTGTTCAAGGCTTCCAGCGAGATCCGGAACTCAATTCTATTCGCTACTCTGATCATCGTGCTGGTCTTTCTGCCGCTGTTCGCGCTGAGCGGTTTTGAGGGACGCATGTTCGCGCCGCTCGCGTTCGCGTACATCATCTCGATCACGGTCTCATTGCTTGTCGCGCTCACCGTGACGCCGGTGCTCTGCTACTACCTGCTCGGGCGCTCGAAGCTGATCTACGACGGAAAGGATTCGCGATTCGTCGCCTGGCTCAAAGGGCATTATGCGGGGACGCTCGACTGGACGCTTCGCCATCCGATGGAGATCATCAGTTTGTCGGCGATCATGCTCGCCGCTGCATTGCTGCTTTTCCCACTGATGGGGCGCGAATTCCTGCCGCCTTTCAACGAAGGCACGCTCAACATCAACGCCAATCTGCCGCCCGGCACTTCGCTTAAGGAATCGAACCGCGTTGGCAATCTGATTGAGAAGTCGTTGCACGAAGTCCCGGAGATTGTCTCGACCACGCGACGCACCGGGCGGGCCGAACTTGATGAGCATGCGGCGGGCGTCAATACCAGCGAAATCGAAGTGGTCACAACAGAAGGCAAGCGCAAACACACTGAAGTGATGGAAGAGGTGCGGCAGAGGCTGTCCCAGCTTCCCGGCGTCGCCGTTGAAGTCGGCCAGCCAATCTCGCACCGCATTGACCATCTCCTGTCAGGTACGCGCGCGCAGATCGCGATCAAGCTCTTCGGCCCCGACCTCGCCACGTTGCGGACGAGGGCGAACGAGATTCGCGACGCGATGGGCACGGTTCCCGGGATTGTTGACCTGCTGGTCGAACCCCAGGTCGGGGTGCCGCAGGTGCAAATCAATCTCAATCGGCCGGCGGCTGCGGCTGTGGGGTTGACCGCTGAAGATTTGGCGCAAACCATCGAAGTCGCCTTCAGCGGCGAAGTAGTCTCGCAGGTGCTCGAAGAGCAGCGAACGTATGACGTGCTGGTGCGGTTCAACGATTTGGCACGTGATTCCATTGGAGCCATTGGCCGCACGCTGATTGATACGCCCACGGGCGCGAAAGTGCCGATCGCCCAAGTGGCCGAAGTTCGTGCGGATCAGGGACCGAACACCATCAACCGCGAAAACGTGCAGCGCCGCATCATCATTCAGGCCAACGTCGCGGACCGCGATCTGGGTGGTGTCATCAGCGACGTGCGAGCGGCCATCAGTCAGAAGGTTGCATTACCGCAAGGATATTTCGTTCAGTACGGCGGCCAGTTTGAATCGCAGGAGAAAGCTTCGCGACAGATCACACTGCTCTCAATTTTGGCGATTGGCGGCATCTTCCTGCTCCTTTACATCGCGCTGAAATCCATGCGGGCGTCGTTGCTCGTCATGGCTAACCTGCCGCTGGCGCTGATCGGCGGTGTGGTCATGGTCTTTCTGTCGGGCGGCACGTTGTCAGTCGCTTCGCTGATCGGCTTCATCACCCTGTTCGGCATCGCGACGCGCAACGGCATCATGCTCATCAGCCACTACCGCCATCTGATGGAGGAAGAGGGCGTGGGTTTTCGAGACGCCATTGTGCAAGGCTCGATGGAACGGCTCAGTCCGATTCTGATGACGGCGCTCGTCACCGGTGTCGGCTTGATACCGCTGGCGCTCGGCGCAGGCGATCCGGGGCGCGAGATTCAACAGCCGATGGCGGTTGTCATTCTTGGCGGCATCGTCACCTCGACGTTTCTCAATATGGTCGTTATTCCGGCGCTCTATCTGGAATACGGCGAGTCGGTGGGCGCCGCGCCCGCGCGCGATTACCCGCGCGACGGTGAGGTCGCGCCTGCCGGGGATTGAGATGAACCGACCCGTCCCGAGCCGTGACAGGGGCACGAGGTCTAGTTCCTCCGCGCCCCCATCGTCAGGGAAGCTTTGAGCAATCGGAGGCTGAGCAAAAACGCAGCGGTAACGGGCTGGGAGGCGGTTCACGACTTTCACTCGGGAGCTGTACAATTACTGGTCGTGGGATCACATGACCAACGCGCCGTCTTCGAGTCCGCTGCTGACTATGGATATGTACGAACACGCGTAGCACATAGGCTATGGCGGCGCAGCGCCAGGCACATTGACGCCTTTATGCAAAACGTCAGCTGGGAAGAGGTCAACCGGCGCTTCCAGAGCGCACAGAAGGCTGCGGCAGCGATGCGAGGGTGGAAGACCGGATGAATGTAGAGGAAATGACCTCTGGCCGCATCGTATCGCTCCTGCTGGTCACTGTGGCCGTACTGATTCTGCAAGCGCGCGGGGTCGCTCAGAATGGCCCGCCCGTCACGGTCACACAAATCACGGGAAAGATATCGCTCGACGGCGTGCTGAACGAATCTGATTGGGCCCAGGCGCAGGCGCTCGGCGAGATTCTCCAGCGTGAGCCGAAGCCGGAGACCGCGGCGACGGAGCGCACGGAAGTGAAGCTTTTGGCCGACAAGGATAACCTGTATGTCGGCGTGATGTGCTACGACTCCGAACCGGGGAGGGTAGTCGGCACGCAGATGCGACGCGACGCGCAGCTGGCGTCCGACGACCGGATTCAGATACTGCTCGATACCTTTCACGACCGGCGCAATGCGTTCTACTTCGCCACGAATCCTGCGGGCGCGCTTGTGGACGGGCTGATTGTTGAAAACGGACAGCGCATCAATTACGACTGGAATGCAATCTGGGATGTGCGTGTCAAGCGATTTGACAAAGGCTGGAGCGCGGAGTTTGCGATTCCGTTCAAGAGCCTCGGCTTCAGGTCGGGACAGGACGTCTGGGGCTTCAACTTCTCGCGCTACATCGTGCGTAAGCTGGAGGAAGACCGCTGGGCGACGCCGCGTCTCGATGTGCAATTCACGCAGGTGTCGGAAGCGGGTGAGATCCTGGGCTTTGCCGACGCCGAACAGGGCAGTGGCCTGGATGTGCGCCCTTTCGCTGTCGGGCGTTCGGTTCGGGATGAGCGGGGGAACAGTCGATTTGACGGCGATGTGGGGGGCGACATCTTCTACAACATCACGCCGGGCTTGCGTCTGACGACGACCTTCAACACGGACTTCGCCGAAACCGAGGTCGATGACCGACAGATCAATCTGACGCGTTTTCCACTCTTTTTTCCCGAAAAGCGATCGTTCTTTCTGGAAAACGCTGGCGTTTTCAACTTCGCCCGGAACTCAAGTAGCCAGCCCGATGTGATCCCATTTTTCAGCCGCCGCATCGGGTTGCTGAGTGGTCAGGAAGTACCGATCCTGGCCGGGGCGAAGTTGACCGGTAAAGTCGGGAAGTACGACCTCGGCGCCCTCGCTGTCCGAACGCGCGAGACCATGTTCACAGAGGCGAGAACCCTTTTCGTCGGACGCGTCAAGCGGAACCTTTTCAAGCAGTCCTACATCGGCGGCATCTACACGGAAGGTGACCCGTCGAGTCCGACGTCGAGCCGCACGTACGGCGCCGATCTGCGTCTGGCGACGGCGAACTTTCTCGATACCAATCGCAACTTTTCGCTCGACCTCTTTGCGACCAAGACCGGCAAGCAGGGAGTCAGGGGCGACGATGCATCTTACGGCTTCGCCGCGAGCTACCCGAACGACCTCTGGGAGCTGTCTGCCGAATGGAAGCACATCGGGCGTGAATATGTGCCTGCGCTCGGCTTCGTGCCGCGCAGGGCGGTGGACAAGCTCTTTCTCGGCTCAGTCTATCAACCGCGCCCGAAGGGATTTCTCAATGTGCGCCAGATGTTCAATGAGGTATTCTTCACTTTATATCGGCGAAACGACCGCAAGCAGCTTGAAAGCTGGCGCTTCTTCACCGCTCCTATCAACTGGCGATTCAATTCGGGCGACCGCGTCGAGGCCAACTGGGCACCACAGTTCGAACGCCTGTTTCAACCATTCGAGATCGCCGATGGCGTGGTGCTACCGCCCGGCGATTATCGGTTCACGCGCTATCGCGCGGAGTTCAACACGGCAGCCAAGCGAAAGTGGGAGGTTGGAGCGACGTGGTGGTTTGGAACCTACTATTCGGGACATGCGGATCAAGTATCAACGGAGTTCATCTACAAGATCGCGCCGCATTTCCGCTTCGCCATTGAGACTGAACAGACGTTCGCGCGACTGAAGGAAGGCACCTTTGTCGCGCGCGTTTTCGTCGCTCGCGCCGACTACGCCTTCTCGCCCTCCCTGACCATGTCGAACCTGGTTCAGTATGACGACGAATCGAATAGACTGGGCTGGCAAAGCCGTGTGCGCTGGACCGCGCGTCCGGGTAACGATCTGTTCATCGTCTTCAATCAGGGCTGGGAAAAGAATGAGCGCGGGGGATTCAACTTTCGCAATGCAGGTACACGGCTGACTGGCAAGGTACAGTACACGTTTCGATTCTAATCACGAATGCGTTACCGATCAAAGCGACATCGTGAACCGGGTCGAGACCTGGTTGACTGTCTTATCCGGAATGAAGTTAGGGGGATGGAAAAGAAGAAGACGCGATGTCTTCTCACGAGCCGGAGCCCTTGTTTCTGAGAAATCACCGAGTTTGGAAGATGGCGCCGCACTACCAAAAAGGGCCGCGCCGTTTCGATGCTGTGCTCAGACCGTGACACTCGGTCCCTGGTCTGGAGGTGAACCAGGCAACCGGTTGACTGAGCTGTCACTGCTTGAGAGTTCTTGTAAATGCGAGGATATCCGTCACCTGCTCAGGGGTGAGTCCCTTAACCGCTTCCATTTTGCCGAAGCCTGCGGTCGTCGCCTTGCGGATCTCTGCATCGCTCTTGTTCTGAGCTGCCGGAGAGCCAAGATGGACAAGGGTCGCCTTCACCAGCTTGTACATCCTCGGATTACCCTCCCCTTGATCGCCATGACATTTCTTGCAGTTTATCGTGTACAGCCCTCTTCCGGCTTCCACATCGCCCTCGCCTTTTTCCTGAGTCTGAGCGGGCTTCTCCTGAGTCTGAGCGGGCTTCTCCTGGGTCTGAGCCGGCTGCTCCTGGGTCTTCGCCGCCTTCTTCTCGGCCTTGGTCGGCTTCTCCTGAGCTTGAGA
>JANNRD010000682.1:0-4442 GCA_031401095.1 Acidobacteriota bacterium | reverse complement strand
TCGCCAGTCGCTCCTTCGACAACAAAGTGCGGGGTTGCGTGGGCCAGCGCGATTTGCCAAATCGCGCTACAGACCAAGCTCCACGATCGCGAGGAACGCAAGCGTCATGGAGAAGGCAAGCCATCTTCTGGACGTCAACTTACTCTTCTCTCTTTGGCCATTCTTCGTTTCAATGGTTGAGCGGACAATGGTCATCACTTACACTCGCTTCTCAGTGGCCGACTCTTCCGAGACCAGTGGTGTCTTTATCAAGTGGAGCCAAGTGGGAGCGAAAGCTCCATGGCAGATTAGAACGCAAGTCTAGAGAGGGATCAAAGGCTTCGGTATGATTGTTGAAACGTTTCCAGTGGGCATCCTTCAGTGCAACTGCACCATTCTTGGCTCCGAACAGACCAGAGAGGCAATCGTCATCGATCCGGGAGATGATATTCCATTTGTAGTCTCGAGACTCGAACACCACGGTTTGACCGTCAAACACGTCATCGCGACTCACGGTCACATCGACCACGTTGGTGGATTCAACGATTTGAAGGAGAGCACCGGAGCTCCAGTCTTGCTGCATAAGGACGACCTCTTTTTGTACCAGGCCCTGGAGATGCAGGCTCGGCTGGTCGGCATTGCGACACCAATCGAGACTGTCATCGACGGCCATCTCGAAGAGGGTGACGAAATCGGGACCGGTGAGATCAAACTGCGGGTTGTTCATACACCTGGTCACACACCGGGTAGCATCTGCTTCCATTCGGACGTGGACGAAGCGTGCCTTTTTGCTGGTGATACGCTTTTTATGGGCAGTATCGGACGAACTGATCTTTGGGGCGGGTCGCTCGACCAGATCATGGAATCGTTGCGAGAGAAGCTGGTGACACTTCCGGATGAGACCATTGTCGTTCCGGGACACGGACCAACCACGACCATCGGGCGCGAGAAGCGCCTCAACCCTTTCTTGCAGAGGCTGTGACAATTTGAAGAAGGAGCGGCTCGATAAACTGCTGGTCGCTCGTGGACTGGTCGAGACGAGGACGCGAGCGCAGGCAATCATCCTCGCAGGGCAGGTCTTCTCCGGTGAGCAGCGTCTCGAGAAGCCCGGGCAGCTTGTTGGCCTCGATGCCCCGATCACACTCAGGGAATCGCTCCGGTACGTCGGCCGCGGTGGACTGAAACTTGCCGCCGCACTCGATCACTTTGCGATTGAAGTCAACGGGCGGATATGTCTCGACATTGGCGCGTCGACCGGGGGCTTCACCGATTGTCTGCTGCAGCGCGGAGTAGAGCGCGTCGTCGCCCTCGATGTCGGGTATGGGCAGCTTGATTGGAAGATTAGACAGGACCGACGCGTCGATGTGCGGGAGAAGGTCAACGCGCGCTATCTCTCGACCGAGGACTTCGCCTGTCATTTCGATCTCATCGTCGTCGACGTTTCGTTCATCTCTCTGACCAGGATTCTTCCTGTCATGCCACCCCTGCTCGCTCCGGCTGGTGAAGTGATCGCGCTTATCAAACCACAATTCGAGGTTGGTCGCGGAGAGGTGGGTAAGGGCGGTATTGTGAGGGACACTCTGGCGCAGAAGAGAGTGGTCGATGAGATCGTCGCGTTTGCCGGAAACCTGGGTATGACGTCTCGAGGAACGATTGAGTCTCCTATTCTGGGCGCTGACGGGAATCGTGAGTTCCTCGGATATTTTGACCGGCCAGGATGACCATGAAACGAAGCAGGTGATGCTTCTTGGAGTGCGGGGCCTTGGCACCCTTTCCCTTAAATCCGAATGCGGCTCATGGGGAGAGCGTTGCCAAGGCCCCGCACTCCAAAATAGGGGCTCCCCGTCAAGGTAACCACCGCTCTTCGTGGTTAGAGGTTGACATCTCTCTGGAAGACACCAAGAATCCAGTCTTCCCTGGGAGAACCCGAAGTCATTATCTAATTGAAGGAGTGTCTATGGGTATGTTTCGGCGGCAGCGTCTGCTCGCAGTCATAGTCAGTCAAGTTCTGCTTGCGCAACTTGCGTTCGCGCCCGTCGGTTTGGCGCAAGGCCGCCCCACGGCTCAGCCTGCGCGTCGTCAGATACGTCTCGTCGTAGGGATCATGATCGACCAGTTCCGCGCGGACTACCTGGTTCGCTTCCGGGATCAGTTCGTGCCAGGTGGTCTCGAGAGACTGCTTAGCGGTGGCGCTGTCTTTGCAAACGCGCACTATCAGCACGTCCCGACCTACACTGCCTGCGGACACGCGATGTTTATGAGTGGTTCGACCCCGTCAATCAACGGCATCATCGGGAACGAGTGGTTTGATCGGGAACTTGGCAAGCGAGTGACGAGCGTCTCTGACGACAGCGTCAAGATGCTCGGCGGCACGAACCCTCAGGCGGCGGGCGCCTCGCCCGCGAAGCTCCTCGGAACGACGCTCGGAGATGAATTGCGGCTCGCGTCCGGCGGAAAGTCGAAAATAGTCGGCGTGGCCTTCAAGGACCGCTCTGCTATTCTTCCTGCTGGAAAACGACCGAACGGCGCCTACTGGTTCGATAACAAGGGGGGCTCGTTTGTTTCGAGTACGTACTACTTCCCCGATCTTCCCGAGTGGGTCAAGAAGTTCAATCGCGAGGTGCGCCCGGATCGGTACTTCGGCAGGAAATGGGAGCGATTGCTGGCCGAAGCAGCCTACGGCCGGTCGCGCCCGGACAACGCTCCGGAAGAAACATCTGTCTACGGAAATTCCTTCCCGTACACCATCAATGGCGGTGAGAAGTCACCCGGCACGCGGTTCTACACCCAATTCGAACTGACTCCATACGGCAATGACTACACCGTCGAGTTTGCGAAGGCTGCGATCGAGAATGAGGGACTCGGAGCCGATTCAGTGCCGGATTTGCTGACGATCAGTTTTTCCTCAAACGATCTGCTTGGGCATACCTACGGGCCCTACAGCCAGGAAGTGCAGGATATGACTCTGCGGACGGACAGGTTACTGGCTGAGTTCTTCACCTATCTTGATCGCAAGGTGGGTCTCGACAACGTCGTCATCGCGCTCTCCGCAGACCACGGCGTCGCTCCAATACCGGAGATGGTCTCACCGATGGGGTTTGGTGGCCGGATTACCGCCCGGGCAGTGCCGACCGCCGTGACAGCCGCACTCACGAAACGGTTTGGTGAAGGCGAGTGGGTCCGCCAGTTTGTCAATGGCAACATCTATCTGGAGGAGTCGTTGATCGATGCCAGGAAGCTCGACCGCAAAGAGGTCGAGCTGGCGGCCTGCGCCGCTGCCACAAAGGTTCGGGGGATCGCGACATGCGTGACGCGTAGTGACCTGATCGCCGGTACCATCCCGCGGGATCGAATAGCGGCCAGTGTCGCGCGCGGGTTTTATCCGTCACGAAACGGCGATATCATTGTCGTCCCGGAGCCGTTCTGGTTTATTGCAGAAGGGATCGCGACGACACATGGAAGCCCCTACAGTTATGACACGCACGTTCCTGTGATCTTCTTCGGGCCCGGGTTCATTCGAGGCCGTTACACAACCGAAATCAGCCCCGCAGACATTGCGCCGACTCTGTCGGCGTTGCTCGATCTGACTCCGCCAAGTAACAACGTTGGCCGCGTGCTCAACGAAGCGCTGGCGAAACAGCCTTTGAGATAGTCGGCGGTGGGCGGATATAATGTCCCGGCCGGTCCCTGAGAAGTGCCAAAGCAAGAGTTGAAGAAATGGAGTATGACGATGAAACTTGAACGATCGAAGTCGGTTTTTCTTCTGTTGGTAAGTATGCTGGTTGTGTCGCTGGCCGCAGTGGCTGGCGATCCCCCTGAAGTCGGCAAGCCCGCGCCGGACTTTAAGCTGAAGAGTAACGAGGGCAAGGAAGTCAGCCTCAAGGACTATCGCAACAAATGGGTGGTGCTTTACTTTTACCCGAAGGACTTCACCTCAGGCTGCACGATCGAGGCGAAGAACTTTCAGCGGGACCTCGGACTCTATGAGAAGGCGAATGCGGTCATTCTCGGTGTCAGCGTCGACACGGCGGAGTCGCATCAAAGCTTCTGTTCGAAGGAGGGCCTGAGCTTCAAACTGCTTGCCGATACCGAGACGAGCGTTTCGACAGCATATGGCTCTGTCAGGGAATACAACGGCAACAAGCTCTCGGCGCGAAATACTTTCGTCATCGATCCAAAGGGCAATGTGGCGAAGGTCTACCTCGGAGTCAGCGTCGCGAAGCATAGTGAAGAAGTGCTTGCCACCCTGGCTGAACTGCAAAAGAAGTAGTGCGAGAATGAACCACAACCGCGAGACATAAACCACAGAGACATGAACCACAGAGACTCAGAGACACAGAGACAGCACAGAGAAGAAATCTGAAAGGTGACGAGAGGGGTCTACAATCCTCCTGCTTCTCTGGGCTGTCTCTGTGTCTCTGAGTCTCTGTGGTTCATGTCCCTGTGGTTTAGTCTCGCGGTTG
>JANNRD010000681.1:0-1666 GCA_031401095.1 Acidobacteriota bacterium | reverse complement strand
CTCTTTGGCAAACGGTTGCGCCGGAGCGGGGGCAGCATAGGGATCGCCGGCAGCCGCACCAGAAGTCGCATCGAGCAGGGCAGCGCTATCTCGAACAGATCTGGTGACGGCGTGCTCGGCGACAAGACCGCTGAACATATCGCCGAAATCGGGGCCGATCGGGTTTCTTGCACGGGTAGGCTTGAGTCCGAACAGCCCACAACACGAAGCTGGGATGCGAATCGAGCCGCCACCATCGTTTGCGTGCGCCATCGGGACCAGACCGGCCGCGACCGCTGCCGCTGAGCCGCCGCTTGAGCCGCCTGGAGTGCGGGTCGGGTCCCATGGATTGCGAGTTGCTCCGAAGAGACTGGGCTCCGTCGTCGGCATGATTCCGAACTCGGGAGTGTTGGTTTTGCCGACAACGACCAGACCGGCTCGTTTGTGACGCACCACCAGCTCGCTGTCGTGATCCGGGATGAAGTCGCGCAGGTACTTCGAACCACAGCTCATGCGTACTCCGGCATAGGCAGCAAGGAGGTCCTTGAGGAGGAATGGCACACCCTTGAACGGCCCGTTCGGCAACTCACCCTTCGCGGTGGCGCGGGCCTCGTCGAACATCGGTGTCACAACCGCGTTGAGTTTGGGATTGACCCGCTCGATCCGCGCAATGGCGGCGTCGACCAGTTCGAGTGGTGTCACTTCGCGGCGGCGGACGAGATCTGCCAGCTCAGTTGCATCGAGCCAGGTGAGTTCATTGAGATTGGTCATGATCGCCTTCCTTGTTGGGGAGTCAGACGGAGCGAGGTGCGTCGCGCTGCAACTGACACACTTCTTTGTGCTCTCGAATTATGCACAGCCGTCAGACTGAATGCGAGCCAAAGAGCATGTGGAGTATAATGGCCGGCTATGAATACGCTATCTCGTCAACTTGACCTCGCTTCAGTCGCATCTGATCCTGTCGACCAGTTCCGCATCTGGTTCGACGAGGCCGTGCAGGCGGGCCAACCTGACCCGGAAGCGATGGCGCTCGCCACTGCCTCGCGTGAGGGAAGGGTCTCGAATCGGATTGTGCTGCTCAAGACATCCGATGAACGGGGTTTCACCTTCTTCACCAATTACGAGAGTCGCAAGAGCGGCGAACTGCTCGAGGATGGTTGGGCGGCACTGACATTCTTTTGGCAATCGCTACACCGCCAGGTTCGCATTGAAGGGCGCGTCAACCGAGTTTCGAATGAGGAATCGGCGGAGTACTTTGCGACCCGTCCTCGTGGAAGCCAATTGGGCGCCTGGGCTTCACCGCAGAGCAGGGAGATTGCCAGTCGTGCAGAACTGATCGACCGGCTAACCGGGATCGAGCGAAGATTTGAGGATGGGCCGATCCCCTGTCCCCCAAATTGGGGAGGTTATCGCATGCAGGCCGCGAGCGTAGAGTTATGGCAGGGGCGAGAGAGCCGTCTCCACGAGCGCGTTCTCTATACGCGGCTGGACGATGGCACGTGGCGCATCTCATTGCTTGCGCCTTGAGCAAGGAGGCCGAGCTGGGGCTCGGCGTTCTCAGGGGAACGCTCTCCTGGAAGCGGAGCCCTGGGAGCGCCGAGCCCCAGCTCGGCCTCCTTGCTCAAGGCGCAAGCAATGAGATGCGCCACGTGCCATCGTCCAGCCGCGTATAGAGAACGCGCTCGTG
>JANNRD010000680.1:0-11410 GCA_031401095.1 Acidobacteriota bacterium | reverse complement strand
TCTCGATGCGAGAGATGCCTCGCTCCGTCCCCGCCCACAGCGCTCCCTTTCTATCTGAAAAGAAGTAGTAGATGGAATTGGATGGCAATACTGATTCTTTATCGAGAAGCATGACGAGATTGCCGAGCCGATCCATGATTGCGAGGCCCCCCTGGGTCGCCGCCAACGCAAAGTTGCCATCCGTCATCTGTCGCACGTGGTAGAGGCCTTTTTCACGGATGAACCTGTCGAGGGCAGTGGGGAAGGGCGTGACCGAGTTTCCGTCAAAGATGAAGAACCCCTCGCGGCGAGTGCCAATCAGGATCCGGTTCCCGTCGAGCGGCAAAATATTCCCTGCACCGCCCTTGTCGCGGAGCTCAGAACCTCCTGGAACGGGTACGAAGTTCTCTCCATCAAATCGCGTCAAACCGATACCCTTGAGAACAGCATAAAGCTGGTCGCGAACGACGCCCGAGCCAAGAAAAGGCTCTGATGGCTTCCAGACCCTGATCTGGTTGTTTGCCCAGCGCAACAGATGTGTCGGTGATTGAAAGTAGACTCCGTGCGAGGTGACTGATGTCTTGTTGACATCGCCAAAAGCGCGGTCTTCGGCTGGGATCTTGTCTACCAGGGAGACAAATTGGTTGAGCCCTGTTAAATCAGGCGCGAGGTATCCGATAGCATCCGCAGATCCGACGTAGACACGGCCGTTATCGTCGATCGCCAACGATCGACCGAGATTGTCCTTGGGCAGATGGATGAGTCTCCATGTCGAGCCATCGTATTCAAGGACACCGATCGAGTTTCCGACGTACATGACGCCACGTTGATCCTGGACGATGGCCCAGTTCTGGCCGTGCGCCTGATACTCTCTGGGGCTGTAGTTCCGGATAAACGGCCGTCCACTCTCGGTTCGAGAGGCAGGCTGTGGCCTGGGTGCCACCTGCCCGCCCACGAACTGCGAGGCAGAGCCACAAATAAGCAGCAACAGGGCGGCGCGGGAAATAGTCATGGACCTGAGACAAGTCATCAGCTTCTGAATCATTGAGAGGAACCCTTACGTGTTCGAGACAAGAAGGCGCAATAATGAAGCGCTAAGTATCGGCTGAACAATAATCTGAGCAGAGCGAAATCTCAACTATTGTGCCAGTGGCAGAGAAAAAAGTGGCGTTGCAATGCCGAGCTGGGGCTCGGCGTTCTCAGGAGGAGCCCTTCTCGGAGAGCGACAGCCCTGGGAACGCCGAGCCCCAGCTCGGCCTCCCTTCTCTTCGCATCTGGCTGCCAGGCTCGTGACCGGACCAGCCAAAGAGTCCTTTCCGTCCCTTTACGCACTCAGCTGACGAGAGTAATCTTACTTTCGCGACAGCACTCAGTAACTGACAACACACCTGACCAAGAAGTGGCTCGAAAGACCTTCCGAGTCGGATCAGCGGAGATAGATGCAGACGCGCACGCTAAAGCGTGTCCTCCAAGCGTTCTTCTGGAGGTAACAATGACCTCTCGATGGCTCAGGAGAACTCTCCTAGTTATCCCAGCTTTTCTCCTCGTTCTCTCCACCCCCACCATTCAGCAAGTGACGGCGAAAGATGAGTGGACGACCGTACAGTCGCGTAACTTCACGCTCGTGGGCAATGCCGGCGAGCGCGAGATTCGCAGAGTCGCGATGCAGCTCGAACAGTTCCGCGCGGCATTCGGCCGTCTCTTCTCCCAGGCTCGGCTGCAATCCAGCGCGCCGACCCGCGTCATCGTCTTCAAAAGCGACGGCTCCTTTCGCGCCTTCAAGCCAGTCCACGAGGGCAGACCCGCGGCCGTGACCGGCTACTTTCAGCCCGCCTCCGATGTCAACTACATCGCCCTTACGGTCGAAACGCGCGAAGAGAGACCCTACGGAACCATCTTTCACGAATATGTCCATGCTCTGACGAGGAACAACACTCGCAACGCGCCGCTTTGGTTTAGCGAAGGGCTGGCCGAGTACTACAGCACCTTCGAGGCCCTCGATGGCGGAAAGAAGTTGCTGCTTGGCAAACCGATTGCCAGCCACGTCCACTACCTGCGCGACCACCAGGCAATTCCCCTTCAGACGTTGTTTGCCGTCAATCACGGTTCTGCCTATTACAACGAACGCGAGAAGAAGGGCGCCTTCTACGCGCAGTCCTGGGCGCTCCTGCACTTCTTCATGCAGGGCAACGAGGGTCAACACCGGCCGGCCTTTAACAAATATCTGAGTCTGCTCGCCACGGGGACGCCGATCGAAGAGAGCTTCCGTCAGGCGTTTAATACCGACTTTGCGACGCTCGAACGTGACCTCACGAACTACATTTCGCGAAATCGGTATTCCTTCGATGCGTTCACGCTGGGCGATCGGCTCAACGTCGATACGGAGATGGCGGCAAAGCCGCTTTCTGAGGCCGACTCGCAGTACTACCTTGGGGATTTGCTATTGCATACGCAGCGGCTCGACGAAGCGGAAGCGCATCTGCAACATGCGATAGCTCTCGATGGAAAGCACGCGGCTGCGCGCGCGTCGCTCGGGATGCTGCGCGTGCGGCAGAGGCGGTTTTCCGAGGCGCGGGAGAATCTGGCGGCAGCGGCAGCGTCAGAGACCGGCGTCGCCAATCCGTTGGTTCACTATTACTATGCCTCGGCGATCAGCGGCGAGTACATTTCCTCCGACAACACGATGACGCAACCGACTCCCGAGGCGATCCGATTGATGCGCACGGAGTTGCGAAAGACGATCGAGCTGGCACCGGAGTTTGCCGAAGCATATCGATTGCTGGCCTTTGTAGAGCTCTTGGCGGGCGAGGATATGAAGGAGGCCGAGAGGGTGAACAGACGCGCGCTGGCGCTCTCTCCGGGAGAGGGAGAGTACGGCTACCTGCTGGCTCAGATACTTCTTCGGGACGTGCGATTCGACGAGGCTCGATCGGTGCTTATGCCGCTGGCTACAGGAGCCTCTGAAGAGGGCTTGCGGTTACGGGCTGAGGCGCTGCTCGAGCGGGTCGAAGCGGAGATTGCGCGTCGCGTGAAGGAGGTTGAGAATCGCCGAGCAGCCCAGGCGGCGGCGGCCGCGACCGGAAGTCAGCCCGAGGCATATCTTCCGTCGCTCGGCCCAACGCTCAGGCGTCGGGCCGATGGGGAAGAGCAGGTCGAGGGTCTCATGATGAGCATCGAGTGCACCAGAAATGCGATGACCCTGACGGTGAAAGTGGAGCAGAAGCTGGTGCGGCTGTGGGCACCGTCGGTTGATGCCGTGCGGTTTGTCAGCTTCACGCCAGGGGTCAAATTGATCTGTGGCCTGCAGAAGGTGCCCGGGCGGGTGCGCGTCACCTATCGGCCCGTGCCGGCAGGCAAAGGGAAAGAACGGGGCGTCGGCGAACCACTTGTCGTAGAGTTTTTGAAGCCCCAAAGCTAACGCAGAGACGCGGAGCGAACAGAGCCGCAAAGGAATGTCGCGACCGCACTTTCGCACATCCGGATAGACCAGAGTTTTCCGTAAAACCATGTTGTCAGCCACCGCCCTCACCAACTTTCTCGCCTGCCCGCATCTGACAACTCTCGATCGTGCGGCAAGAGAAGGTGAACTCAAACGCCCCTTCTTCGACGACCCGGAGATCGAGCTCCTCAGAATCCTCGGCATCGAACACGAGCAGGCCTACCTCCGCCACCTCCGCGAAGACCTTCACTTGGAAGTCGTGTCGATTCCGCAGGGCGACAGAGCAAAAACGGCTGAACTGACCATCAAAGAGATGAAGCGGGGTGCGCCGGCGCTCTACCAGGCCGTTCTCATCGATGGCCCGAGATTCGGTTACGCCGATTTCCTTATCCGTGTAGACAAACCCGGCCAACTTGGCTTCTGGTCATACGAAGCAGTCGAGACCAAACTTGCTCGCTCGACGCGCGTCACCGCTCTCATACAGCTCTGCTTCTACTCCGATCTTCTCTCAAAGATGCAGGGAGTCGAGCCCGACCTCATGCACGTCGTCCTTGGGCGCACGACCGACTCCGAGAAGTTTCCCTTCAAACGCTACGCTGCCTATTTCCGCAGAGTGCTTCGCGACTACAACAACGCCTGGGAGACGCGCGCCGAGACGTATCCGGAGCCCACGGAACACTGCGGAGTCTGCACCTGGTCTTCTCATTGTGATGCGCGCTGGAGAGATGACGACCATCTGTCGCTTGTTGCCGGAATCAGCCGCAGTCAGCGAAAGGCGCTCGTCGAGATCGAGGTCGCGACAGTGGCTGACCTCGCCCGGCTCCCGCTTCCGGTCGTTCCTCGTCTCGAACAAGTCGGAGCCAAAGCCCTCGAGAATATCAGAGAGCAGGCCCGCATCCAGGTAGACGGTCGCGATCAGGGACGGATGCTGTACGAGCTCCTTGCAACGGTGGAGGTGAACAAAGGCCTCGCAGGACTCCCGCTACCCTGTTCCGGCGATATGTTCCTCGACTTTGAATCCGACCCTTTCGCGTTCGACCAGGGTCTGGAGTACCTCGTCGGCATCGTCACGGCTTCTGAAGAGCCCGGAGGCGCTCCGGTCTACGACGCAACGTGGGCATTTGACCCTACAGAAGAAAAGAGGGCCTTTGAAGAGATGATCGCGAAGATCATGAGGCGGCGGAGTGATCATCCCGGGATGCATATCTACCACTTCGCTTCGTACGAGGTTGGTGCCATCAAGCGGCTGGCTGGTCGTCATTCGACGTGCACGGATGAAGTAGATGAGCTTCTGCGCGGTGGCGTTTTTGTCGACCTCTATCGAGTCGTTCGGCAGTCACTGCGAGCGTCGGTCGAGAGTTATTCAATCAAGAAGCTCGAACCGCTTTATGACTACACGCGCGAGGTGCCGTTGCGGAAGGCAAACCATGCGTTGAAGAACTTCGGAGTGGTGTTGACGCTCAAGGAAGGGCGGCGGATTGACGATGAGCTGCGTGCGGTGATTGCGGGATACAACCGCGATGACTGCGTTTCGACGCTTCGATTGCGCAACTGGCTGGAGGAGCGACGGAAGGAGCTCGAAGCAGTGACGGGCAAGGAGGTGGCGAGGCCTCAACCGGAGGAAAAGGAAGCCAGTGAGAACCTCTCGGAGTACCTCGAGAAGGTTCGTGCGGTTGAGTCAGCGCTTACAAGTGGCGTGTCTGTGGACGAAGCCGAGCGTACCGAGCAGCAGCGTGCGTGCGTGCTGCTGGCCAATTTGCTGGAGTGGCACCGTCGGGAAGACAAGTCGGCCTGGTGGGAGTATTTCCGGTTGCGCGATTTATCGACAGATGAGCTGATCGAGGACAGGACCGCCCTCGGTGGGCTTGTGTACCTGGGAGAGGTAGGCCGGGTGAAGCGGTCTGTTATTCACCGCTACCGGTTTCCCGCGCAGGATTACAAGATCGCGGTGGACGATGAGGTGCGCGATCCCAAAACCGAGAAGAGTCCAGGTGCGATTGTCGCCATTGACGACGAGAATCTGTCGATCGATATCAAGCGCCGCGAAAATTCAGCCGTCCCGCATCCAGCGGCGCTTATTCCGTGCGGGGTGGTGAGCACGAAGGTCCATCGTCAGAGCCTGCTTCGTCTCGGTGAGTCGGTGGTGGGTAACGGCATCGACGGGCCGGGTGAGTTGCAATCCGCTCGCGATATTCTCCTTCGCCGGGCTCCACGGGTCCGGGGAAGTGACCTGCTGAGGATGACACGTGCTGGTGGGGTGACTCTCGACGCCGCAAAGCAGGTTGTTTTGTTACTCGAAGAATCGGTGCTGCCGGTGCAGGGCCCGCCGGGCTCAGGGAAGACCTACAACGGAGCGCGAATGGCCGTTGAGTTGGTGGTGCAGAAGAAGCGGGTCGGGATTACCGGACCAAGCCACAAGGTGATCAGCAATCTTCTTGCGGAGATCTGCGAAGCGGCGCGCGAGACTGGTGTCGAGCTCCGGATCGTCCAGAAGGCAGACGACGAAGGTGGTTGTCATGATCCGATGGTAACGCTGGTTGACGACAATGCTGGGATGGTTGAGGCGCTCGATGACGGGACGGCTGAGATCGCAGCGGGGACGGCGTGGCTATGGGCACGCGAAGAGATGGCGGGCAAGATAGGCGTGCTGTTTGTGGATGAGGCGGGACAGATGTCACTGGCGAATGTGCTCGCGATCTCACAGGCTGCAAAGAGCCTGGTCCTGCTTGGTGATCCGCAGCAATTGGATCAGCCTCAGAAGGGAATTCACCCGCCGGGTGCAGGGTCTTCAGCGTTGTCGCATTTGCTGAACGGCCGTCCGACGATTGAAGAGGGCCGCGGGTTGTTTCTGAAGGACACGTGGCGTCTGCATCCGGATGTGTGCGCTTTTACGTCGGAGCAGTTCTATGACGGAAGGCTCGTCGCGCGGAGTGAGAATCGGAATCAGCGGCTCAATGCTAAAGGGCTGCTCGATGGTACTGGATTGCGCTTTGTGCCTGTCGAGCATAGTGGAGATCGGAGTGAGTCTGAGGAAGAGGTTGCACGAGTCGCTGAGTTGGTAACCGGTCTGTTGAGCGATGGGGCTACGTGGACCGACAAGGAGGGGAAGACACAACCTCTTGAGTTGAAGGACATCCTCATCGTGGCTCCTTACAACGCGCAGGTGGTAGCTTTGAAGAAACGGCTCCCAGACGCGAACGTTGGCACGGTCGACAAGTTTCAGGGGCAGGAGGCGCCGGTAGTGTTTTATTCCATGGCGACTTCATCAGCGGAAGATGCTCCTCGAGGGATGGAGTTTCTGTACAGTTTGAATCGACTCAATGTAGCGACCTCTCGCGCGCAGTGTCTGGCTGTGATTGTCGCGAGCCCGGCATTGTTCAGGGTGCAGTGCGGGACTCCGAGGCAGATGGAGTTGGCTAATTCGTTTTGCAGGTTTCTGGAGATGGCAAAGGTGGCAGGGGGCTCGCAACTCGCGTCAGAGGGTTCAGAGTACACGCTTTAGCGTGCGCACCCACCGCACGTCGTGACCGTCTCGTCGAAGTGCATCAACGGCCGCCTTCGGGAAGTTCTCGTTGGCCAGGATGCGCATTATTGAACGTGCAGCGGATACACCTTCTCGTCGCGAAGTGCGGCACTCGCGTAGGTGAGACAGGCGTGTATGTCTTTGTCACAAATCCCGGGATACTCATCCAATATCTCTGATTCGGACCATCTCTGAGCCAACAGGTCGATGACGAGCTCAACGGCTATTCGCGTGCCTGTGATCACTGGTTTTCCGACAAGAATGTTCGGATCGATTGTTATTCTGTCTTGCCAAGTCATATCTGTGTTCCTTCGATATCGAAGAGGCGCCAGTTTTGCAGACATCCTGTTTTGACAGCGTGCAGTGCAGCTCCGACTCGTTCTCCGATCTTCCTCGGGGCCTTGACGACATCTTGTCCGGAAACGCGTGGCAGCGGACTCAAACGGTTACCTCGACGACCTCTTCATGATCGAAGGTGTTATTGGTTCGTCGTGTCCTTCTAGCTCACTCTGAGATCCCTCAATCTTAGTGAGTTGTCCGCATGAATACCAGCTTCGTCCGGAGAGCTGTGTATTGACCGGAGAAGGGCCGACCGAAGACTGCAGATCAGTGATTCAATGCGCCCCGCATTCTTGAGCACCTCAGCACGCGACGACAGCAACACCTCGCGTCGTCGCTGCTCTCAGAGAATGCACCTTTTCTAAGAATGCTATCTCGACACGCCCTTCACACTGCGCGATCGCAGTATTTCGCACGAGGCGGACGATTTCGCCGCGCATCCTCACTCGATGCCCGCCACCATGTTCGAGGAGACCTTTGGAGGCGTGATCGGCGGCCCATTTCACAGTATTCGCAGGACGGGCTGTGGAAACCCATCCTGCTGGGTTATACTCCTAAAGCGATGAAGAGAATAGATGGCCAGGGTGTTGGAAAGGGCCGGCGTCAGATTGCTCTGGCAAGGCAACGCGGTGAAAAGGCGATGCGGAGCGAGCCGCATGCAGTTAAGGCGTACTACGACAAGGCAACCAACCGGATTGTTATCGAACTCGCTAACGGCTGCGCTCTGTGCATTCCACCCAATATCATCGAAGGACTCGCCGGGGCATCGCGTAGCGATATTGCTGACGTCTCTCTTTCGCCGCTCGGCAGCGTCTTGCGTTGGGAGAAGCTCGACGTAGATCTTGGCGTGGTTGGACTCGCAGCAGGAGTGTTTGGCACGCGCGCTTGGATGAGGGAGCTGGCGCGCCTTGGGGGGAAGACCACCTCTGTGCGCAAGGCCGCGGCCGCACGGGCAAATGGTCAAAAGGGAGGACGACCCCGCATGGAAAGGGGCCGAACGAAAACTTCAGATCAGTGATACAATGCGCCCCGCATTCTTCAGCACCTCAGCACGCGACGACAGCAACACCTCGCGTCGTCGTAGCTCCTACAGAATGCACCTCTCCAGACGATGTCTCGGTACGCCCTTCACACGGCGCGATCGCAGGCCACCATAACTCCATCTGCAAAGGAGTTGGTGAATGTTCTACAACCTCGAACGCTCGATAGAATTACTCCGTCTCGGTACCGGTCAGCCCAATACTACCTTCCGCGACGACCAGGAAGACTCCATCCGCCATATCGTCGAAGGGCGCGGCCGGCTGCTCCTCGTCCAAAAGACCGGCTGGGGAAAGAGCTTCGTCTACTTCATAGCCACAAAGCTCATGAGAGAGGTCGGTGCAGGCCCCGCCCTTCTCATTTCGCCCTTGCTGTCCCTCATGAGGAATCAGATCACGGCTGCCAACCGCATGGGTGTCCGCGCAGCGACCATCAATTCCGACAATGAAGAAGAATGGTTGGATGTAGAAAGCCGCATTCGCAGAAACGAGATCGACATCATCCTCATCTCTCCCGAGCGGCTTGCCAACGACCGCTTTCGGGCACAAGTCCTCGCCAGCGTCGCGCAGAGAATCGCGTTCCTTATCATCGACGAGGCTCACTGCATCTCGGATTGGGGTCACGATTTCCGCCCACATTACCGCCTACTCGAGCGAACTGTCCGGACGCTTCCATCCAATCTGCGGTTACTGGCAACGACCGCGACAGCAAATGACAGAGTCATGGATGACCTGAGTATCGCACTGGGCCCCAACCTCAATGTGCGGCGCGGCGATCTCGACCGGCCATCCCTTTCGCTGCAGACGATTCAGCTGCCCAGTCAGGCGGAACGGATGGCCTGGCTCGCGGTGAATGTGCCCAACCTGTCCGGCAGCGGCATCATCTACGCACTGACAGTTCGCGATGCGGAATTGGTAGCGGCGTGGCTAAGGTCACGCGGCTTGAGAGTCGAGGCATACACCGGCGACACAGGAGAGCGCCGCCCTGAACTCGAGAACGCCTTGCTGGAGAATCGGGTGAAGGCGTTGGTCGCGACCAGCGCGCTCGGCATGGGATTTGACAAGCCGGATCTCGGGTTCGTCATTCACTACCAGGCGCCGGGGTCTGTTGTCGCGTATTACCAGCAGGTAGGTCGAGCCGGCCGCGCGCTCGATGTCGCCTATGGCGTGCTGCTGAGTGGAGCGGAGGAGACAGAAATCACGGACTACTTCATTGAAAGCGCCTTCCCAACGCGAGAGGAAGTCCAACAAGTCCTCGACGCGTTGCGCGTCGCGCGCGATGGATTGTCAAAGCCCGAGCTGATGGGACATCTCAATCTGAGTTATGGTCGGGTGGATAAGGCAATCGAGTTGCTCTCGCTGGAATCGCCGGCACCGGTCGTCAAGCAGGGAACAAAGTGGCACTTGACGACAGCGAATCTGACGGAGCGCTTCTGGCAGAGAGCGGAGCGATTGACCGAACTGCGTCGCTTCGAGCAAGGTCAGATGCAGGAGTATGTGCGGCTCACTTCGGGGCACATGCAGTTTCTCATTCGAGCTTTGGACGGTGATTCAAGCAGAGTTGGTGCGCCCGCGTTGCCACCGTTGGCAACGACTCCGGACCGGGCTTTGGTCCTGGAGGCGGTCGCATTCGTCCGCGGCAACAGCTTGCCTATCTTGCCGCGCAAGATGTGGCCAGTTGGTGGGATGGCTCGCTATCAGGTCAAAGGAAAGATCTCCGCAGGTCATTGTGCGCAGCCGGGGCGAGCGCTCAGCTGCTGGGGTGATGCGGGCTGGGGTGATCTCGTGCGTCGGGCAAAACTGGACGGACACTTCACTGATGACCTTGTCGAGGCGTGTGTAGCTCTCGTGCGGGATTGGCGACCCGATCCAGCGCCAACCTGGGTGACCTGTATCCCTTCGCGACGCCATCCGCACCTGGTCCCGGACTTCGCACGGCGGTTAGCTGTATCCCTTAGCCTGCCTTTTCAAACTGTGCTCGAGAGGACTGATGAGCGACCGGCGCAGAAGACCATGGCCAACAGTGTTCAGCAGGCCAGGAATCTCGATGGGGCGTTTACGCTCGGGGTGAAGAGGCTCCCTGCAGGACCTGTTTTGCTGGTAGATGACATGGTAGATTCCGGGTGGACATTGACCGTCGCTGCCTGGCTGCTGCGCACGAGCGGGAGCGACCTGGTGTTTCCCCTCACACTCGCGCGACTCGGGAAAGGACAATGAGTTCATCCATCTCTCCAAACACAACGGCCACTCTCTTGCTAACGGCGCCCCTGCTGACAGGCCGTACCGACCCTTCGTCCGATCTGCTGACACCCAGTGAATACAATCGCCTCGAACACCTTCTTCACGATCGTGGACTGCAACCTGCAGACCTGATCGAGCGCGATGCCATTGATCTTCCGACAGAAGACGAGAAAGGAGTCGCCCCTGACCGCCTTGCACGGCTTCTGGAACGCGGCCTCCTCCTTAGCCAGGCGATTGAACGCTGGCACGCGCGGTCCGTCTGGGTAGTCAGTCGTGCCGACGAGGCCTACCCCGTCAAACTGAAAGCGCGACTCAAGGATCACGCACCCTCGGTGATTTATGGTTGTGGCGAACAGGCGATTCTGGGAGGAGGAGGACTCGCGATCGTTGGATCACGTAACGCCGATGATAGTTTGCTGAGGATGACGGAAGGCATCGGTCGTTTGGCGGCGGAGTCCCACTGCACCGTGTTTTCTGGTGGGGCGCGCGGTATCGATCAGGCTGCGATGCGCGGTGCCCTTGAGGATGGAGGCAAGGTCGGAGGAATCATGGCTGACAGCCTGGAGCGCGCAGCCGTAGCCCGTGAACATCGGGACTTCCTCATGGATGGCCTTCTGGTTCTGATCTCCCCGTACGATCCGGCAGCAGGCTTCAATGTCGGACACGCAATGGGGCGAAACAAGCTGATCTATGCGTTGGCTGACGCTGGGCTGGTCATGAGCTCGGATTTCGAGAAGGGTGGAACCTGGGCGGGTGCCATCGAGCAACTCAAGAAGCTCAAGTTGGTACCGGTCTATGTGCACCCGAGTGGCGAGAGTGGCAAGGCCTTGGAAGCGCTCGTGTCAATGGGTG
>JANNRD010000679.1:0-8531 GCA_031401095.1 Acidobacteriota bacterium | reverse complement strand
ATGCGCGCGATGCCATGCCACAGGGCGGTGAACTAACTATCGAATCCGAGAATGTCGACATCGACGAGCATTACGCCCGCATGAATGAAGAGATGAAGGCAGGTCGCTACGTTTGCATCTCCGTCAGCGACACGGGCATTGGAATCCCGGAGATAAACATCAGCAAGATATTCGATCCGTTCTTCACCACTAAGGGGCAGGCACAGGGCACTGGCCTTGGCTTGTCGACCGTCGCGGGAATCTTGCGGAGTCACGGCGGCTTCATCAATGTTTACAGCGAACCGGACCAGGGCTCTCGATTCAAGATCTTCCTGCCTGCGATCGAGGCCGCACAGAACCCTGTCGGGCGAGCCGCGCGGCTCGATCTCCCACAAGGAAATTCCGAGCTGATTCTGATAGTCGATGACGAGAGCGCGATTAGAGAGATCGCCAAGGAGACACTGACTGCCTTTGGCTACGAGGTGTTGACTGCCAGTGATGGAACCGAGGCGCTGGCTCTCTTCACGCAGCACAAGGATGAGATCCGCTGCGTCATCACAGATATGATGATGCCTTTCCTCGACGGTCCGGCAACAATCCGCGCCCTTCGCAAGCTGGACCCGAGCCTCAAGATCATCGCCACCAGCGGTCTCAAGGCCAACGGCAAAACAGCCGAGGCCGCTCAAATGGGCGTTTCGAGCTTTCTCCAAAAACCGTACACTGCCGAAACCCTCCTCAAAGTGCTTGCAGCAGAACTGAAGCGGAAGTAGTCGGCAGAAGAGAAGCTGTCCACCGCAACGACGCAACAATCATCAGAGGGGACAACGTCAAAGGGCCAGCAGGGACGCAGCCAATCCCATCTTCCGATCCTGCTCCTCTCAACCCTGCTTTGCCGCGCCCTGATTGAGGTTGTATGGATCAATCAAGAGGTGGTCGTGGATCTCCGTGACGCCTGGAGTGTGACTTATCGCTCCGAGAATGGCCGTCTTCTCGTCCCAGGTACCGACCGCTCCCGTAAGTGTCACTTCGCCGGCCTCAACTCCGACTCGAATCCGATGAGCCTTTCGATCCGCGCGCCGGTCAAGCACATCTTCAATCAGAAACTTAACCCGCTCTGGTTCGACCGGCACCGCAACCTGGATCTTGTTGGTCACGCCTCGGACACCCGTGAGGACTGAAACGGCGCGTTCGGCGTCGACACGTTCGTTGTAGAACTCCACCTCACCTTTCAGCGTTACCCAGCCATTCTCGACTGTTGAATGAATCTGCTGATCGGGCACGAGGACGTTCCATTCGAGGGCATATCGCAGGGCAGCGGCGATCTCGACATCGCTGTGCTGAGCGCCACCTGAGGCCTCGACCTTGATCTCGTTAGCCACGTCGAGCACTCCGACGACGTGGTGGGCAGCCTGTTCCGCTGCAAGTTTCTTTGCGTAATTGTCAACCGTACCTGTCAACGTCACGATCCCTTTCCGCACCGTCACGCCAACTTCAGTCTGCTTGACGCGCGAGTCCCAGCCAAGCTGGAACATGACGTCGCCATGTAGTTGCTCATCGGATTTGTAGGCCATGGCCAGGTCCCTCCTTACTCACGAACAGCGCAAAGACACGTGGATACGACACCCGTTCTCAGGGCAACCGTCGTGCCAGCGCTCATCTGCTTCAGAAACAGTTGTCGAAGAGTCCTAAGCTGAGGATTTTCACCGCTTCAGACGGTGAACGCCTCAAGGAGGGGGAATAATTCGCACCGCGGTTTCAGAAGCGCCATGGCGTCCTCAATTTGGCGTCTTCTTCCTCTTGCGATTCCGCTGCCACGGATCAGCGACATTCGCCTCTCCGTGTATGGCGTCGGTGACAGGGTGCAGCATATGTTCAACTGCAGGCAGTTGGCTTTCGTTGAACTCGCGCGGGCCACCGGAAAAAGCGATCCTGCCATCTTCCACCAGGATCACACGGACGCCTGTCACATAGTCCTCCGTTTCCTCAATGCGTCCACCCTTTTCATCGCTTTTCGCCCGATGCCTGGCAAGGTACGGGATCTCGTGAAGCGCCTTCGTGACAAAGAGAGAGGAAGTACCATGAAGATCGCGCGCCCGAATGATCAGGTCAAGGACTTGATGTGCATTGATCGGGTCAAGGCCAGCAGTCGGCTCATCAAGGAGCATGATCGAGGGCCAGCCAATCAGTGCACGAGCCAGCTCGAGCCGACGCTTCATGCCGCCAGAAAGCTCTTCAGCTGGCTTTTCAAGCTCTTCCTGCAGACCAACAAAGGTCAGGATCTCGATAACCGCCTGTTCGACTTCATCGACGGGCAACCCAAGATCGGTGAGACGATACGAGGCGTTGTCGAAGACGGTTTGACCCGAGAACAACGAGTTCTCCTGAAAGACCATGCCCAGCTTCTCGCGTCGCAAGTCGAGCAACTCTTCCTCATCCATCGTCGTGATGTCCTGTCCATCGACCAGTATCTGTCCTTCGTTCGGCTGCAGGAATCCTAGTGCCAGTCTCAACAACACCGACTTTCCGGATCCGGAATCGCCAGTGATACAGACCATCTCGCCAGGCTTGAGAGTGAAGGAGATGTTCTTCAAGACCTCGACATCATCAAAACCGACCGATACGTTGCGGAACTCAATAGCTGGTTGTTGTTCGATACTCATAAGAAAACTGATTCCTCCGGAATTCTCTCTCAGGAAGGCGGCAAGGGACAAGCCCGCCGCCCGCGGCCCCTCAGGATACATCGGCGTCACCATCGGGCGCAGGCTCCGGATTGCTGACCAGCGGCATTGGTTGCTGCCAGCCTTTGGAGCAGGCAATCAGCGTTCCCAATCACAAGAATCAACAAACGGCGCCATCGCGACCCACCACAAACCCGGAGCTCCCGTTTCCTGATTGAGCGTTGAGTGATAGGATGGCCGCGGTATCCGTCGTTTCACGAGATCGGCCGGGCCGGGAGAATGCACTGTGTACCCGCACGATCTGCCTTAGTCAAGGAGGATTCAAGAATGCACGTTTATGCCCTGTTGTCCTTATTTTTTGTTCTGACTGCGCAAACCGCAACTCCGCTACCCCCTCTGTCGCCCGCGGACCAAATCGCCTCGGCGGTTCTCGCCGCTCCCGAGGACCGTCGAGCCGCTGCCGCTGTCCTTGGCTACGATGCGCAGGGCAAGCTCACCGAGCTGCGCAAGGGTAGCAACGATCTGATCTGTCTCGCCGATAAGCCGGGAGACAGTCGCTTTAGCATTGCCTGCTACCACAAGGATCTCGAACCGTTCATGGCGAGGGGCCGCGAGCTCGAGCTGCAGGGAATCGCTGGTAATGAGCGGAACGAAAAATACAGATGGAAGGAAGCCAGGGAGGGTACCCTCAAAATGCCGAGGGAGCCGCGCATGCTCCATGTTCTGACTGGAAAAGGTTACGATGCCACGACCGGTACGGTCACTAACGCGGCGCTGCGATGGGTACTCTACTGGCCCTACGCGACGGCAGAGAGTACCGGGCTGCCAGTCAAGGGGCGACGGGGTGAACCGTGGTTGATGGATGCCGGAACACCAGGAGCGCACGTCATGATTTCGCCCCCGGCAAACTGACGCGATAAGAGCATCCCGTGTAACAGAAGGAGCGCGATTTGCCCAAATCGCGCTCCGTTCGCGTCGACGTCGACCGCGGTTTCTCAGAGGTTCTTCAACCAGACGTTTCGGAACTCCACTTTCATCGGGGCGCCGACGTGCATTTGGAAGCCTAGCAGACCGGAGACCGCGCCATTTTGCGGATCGTTGTCCTGGACCTGCGCGACGAGCTCTCCATTCAGAATGTGCGTCAGTACATTCCCTCGCGCGATAATGTGTAGCTGATTCCAGTCGTTGGCCTTGATCATCTGCTTCAGCTCGTCGCCGCTCCGCAGATTGGCCACGACCTGCTTCCTTCCTGGTTCCAGCCGAGTCATCTGCCCGCGTAATGCAAGAAAGCCGCGACCGCGTTCTTCATAGAGTTGACCGGTGTAAGTGTTCTGGAAGTCAATGTCGGCCTGGTATCCTTTGAGGACCCATTTGCCGACATTGGGAAGCTCAATGCTCCGATACTGGATGCCACTATTGGTCGCGTTGATGCGATACTCCACCTTCAGTTCAAAGTCCTTTAGTTCGCCACCTCTCCAAATGAGAAACGTATTGACCTTGAGGGGCTTCTCAACGGTGCTCTCACCCACCAGCTCGCCGTTTTCGACGCGCCAGAAGGTTGGATCCCCATCCCAGCCGTTGAGCGTCCTCCCGTCAAAGATCGCCGTGAATCCGCGATGATCTTCTGTCGCGAGCGCATCAATCCCCGTTCCGCGCCCAGCTCCACTGGGCGGCGCAGTCTGGCCGGCAGCGCTCTCTGCTGAGCCCGCTCCATGACCAAGAATCAGGACAGCCAGGCAAAGTGCGGCGCAAATCGCGACCATGTTCTTCATGACAAGCTCCTCTTCGAGATAACGGCGTACAGACTACGAAGTGTCGGCGGCTATCGTTTGCCCCTCGCACGCGCGATCGCCTGCTCCGCAAGTGCTGCCATGACCGTATAGCCCCTCGCGTTAGGAAGCAGTCCATCGTCTGTCAACTCCTGCCTCAGATTGCGACCATCGGCGAGCGCGGCGTAGTAGTCTAGGTAGACAGATCCACTCTCTCTTGCATAGTCTCTGAGCCAGCCATTCATGCCGATGATCTTCCCCGGCGGTCTGAGCGCTGTTTGCTTTAAGAAGCAGTCGCATACCGGCGTGATTGATGCGAGAACGACGCGAATGTTGTTCGCCTTTGCCAGCTCAACAATCGACATGATGTTCTCCGCGAACATTCCCTGTGTGATTGGCCCCGTGACGCTTGCGAGATCGTTTGTTCCAGCGAGGATGACCACCACTCCTGGCTTGAGAGCAATCACATCCTGGCGAAAACGCACGAGCATTTGCGGCGAAGTCTGCCCTTTGAGGCCTCGATTCAAATAAGGCTTCCCCGGGAAGAACTTCGCAACTCCAACGCCCCAGAATTCCGTAATCTCGTCGCCGAGGAAGACGACGCGGTCGGTATTTGGAACTGTCGGAGCAAGCTCAGTATTCTCGCTGCCAAATCGAGTAAGCCCCGCCCAGTCAGTGAGCAAGTGTCGTTGTGCTTCGACTTGCCTTTCAAGTGAGCCCGTCATCGATCTGCAATCCTGTCTTGACTGACCTGCGACTGCAACGGTTAGCAACAACAGGCCCAGCACAAGTTTGACGGACATCTTTCACTCCTCGAACGTGAGACGGCTCTTCTTCGCCTCAATCTTTGATACATCAATCCCAGGAACTCTCTTGAGCTCCTCGATGGACTTGAACTTGCCGACTTCACCTCGGTGTTTGATGATTGCCGCGGCTTCAGATCGTTTGAGGGACAGGCCGGCCTCGAGCTCGACCGCGGTCGCCTTGTTGACGTTGATCAGCGAGGTGGCCTCGGCAGGAAAATGCTTCACCAGGTACTCGAGCACGGCGTCAAACTCCTTGTCCGTCGCCTTCGCGCCGAGCGATATCATCTTCTCGAGCGTGACCTGCCAGCCTGCGCGATCCTGACGCACGGAGAAGGACTTTGCCAGCTCGTGACAACCCGAGCAGACCTTGCCCGTCTCCTCTTTGCCCGGCCCCGCCGGCAGGCTGCTCTCCTGGATTGCCTTCGACCTTACTTCCCAACGCGGCTCGCGTATTGGCAATGCGGTGCCCAGGTTGGCTCCCCAGGTGCTCGCGCTGAAGAAGACAAGCCCAAGGCACAGAATCGTCGCGCGCAAGATGCGCCTCTGTGCATCAGCGCCCGAGTGGGTGGCAGCTGCCCGCATTTGATCAATGCTCCATCGGAAAGCCGAACGCGTAGAGCATGCCGCGGTGCGTCCCGAGATATATCTGACCGACACCGCCGGAGAGGGCACCGCCGGAGAGGGCACCGCCACGCGTGAATGAGCTTAGCGCCGCGCCGCTGTTCCACAACTCCGCGCCGGTAAGCCCGTCGAGGGCGAAGATGACCGCGGGCGAAGAACGGAGCGCGTGTCGCGCGGGCGAGCTCTTTGCGTCGGCACCGAGAAACTGGCCGGTCGAGGTGACAAACACGACGTCGTTGATGATCGTTGGCGGTAGCGGCGCGACCAGCTCACGAGAGGTCCAGCCCAGTTGCAGCTTGAGCACCCCATTCTGGTCAACGATCCTCCAGGCAGATACTGCGCCCGTTGCCACCGGGACCGTCTTCGAGATTCCGCCTGTTGAAGTGGTCACAGGCGCGAGGATCCACCGAGTTCGACCCCCATCCTGCCAACTCGCCAGAGCACCAGGCGAGAACGCGACCCTTGTCGAAACAGCGATGCTTGCGATGGGTGTCTGATGGTCGGTGCCACCAAGGTTCGCCGTGTCTAGCAGGTGTAATCGCCCGTTCGCGGTGGCCGCCGCGATGAGGATCCGCCCCTTGTACTCGAAGATGACTGGTGAAGAAGTGAACCCTTCACTCCCGGGGCTGTACCAATCCCTTACCGCAAGAGTCTTACGATCAAGAGCCACCAGGGAATTGGCGATCTCACCTCCACCACCAGTGGCAGCGTAGACCGTACCGTCGGGGCCAAACGCTACACCCGCCGAACCCGCGACGGTCGATTTCCACGTGTTGACCCTCTTCGTCGTCAGATCCAGTGACCAGACTCCATTAGGCACACCGCCGCATTCGTTGTGTGTCACGACGTAGGCGATGTGAGCGATCACAATGAGCCCACTTGCATTGGCATTTGGGGGCAGAAATCTGACGGGCGGTTCAAAGTCGGCGCCATTCGAGAGGTGCATTGAGTGAAACAGCCCGTCACTGGAAAGCGCGTGAATGGGAAACGGACCAGCACCAAACTGACCACCCGGAGGATCGGCTGGGTTTATCCGCGGCGGGACCACCGGAGCCGGAGTTGGGGCGCTGGGAGGCGGAGGGGTCGGCGTCGGCCGAACCCGTGCCAGGGTGACGGCGCCTGCTCCGGGTTCACCCACGGCGCTTCGAGCTGGGTTGCTCCTTCCACCGCCAGTCGCTCCTGGAGCAGGGGCTATCGTGACGGTGGTTGGGCGAGTGACGGCAGCGGTCATGCCGCCAGGACAGGAGAGACTCGATGCGGGCTTCGGCGCAGCCGCTGCTGGGGCAAGCTGCTTTTCCCATTCCAGGCGGCCAAGATCGGTATCGATCACGATCACCTTGTCGGAGCTTCCTCCGACAAATCCAAGCATGCGAAATCCGCGGTATCCGATCAGCCGCTCGAGCAGAGAGGGCGGCGTCAGGGAGTTGAGCCCTCGCGGTTGATTGTTGAGCTTGAGCTTCCAAAGAAGCTGGAAGCCGGGTTTCTGAAGCGACTTGCTTGAGATCTTGGCATCCGCCCTCACCCAGGACGAACGCTGTGCGTCGCCATTGGCCGTCATCCAGTCTGTCGGCGCTCGATCCTGAGCCGTGGCGGCGCTCATCCAGACAATCGCGCAGCAAGAACAGACGATAACTACGGCAACAATTCTTCGCATGTGACGATCCCTTTCAGCTCTTCCTTTTCTTGGGGGGCCGAGGCTCCCAGACTGCCGCTGACAGAAGCGGATCCTCTCGCCGGGAACGCCGAGCCCAAGCTCGGCATTCCGTGCTCCCCTCTAGCGTGCGGTGTTCGCGCTCGACCCCTTAATGCCAAAGCAGTACTGAATGTTGTCAAACGTGTTGATATAGACCCGGCCATTGGCAATCGACAGACCACCCCAATGACTCCATGAAGCGATCTGGTTGCCGCTCGACCAAAGCTCTCGGCCAGTCTGCGCATCGAGGGCGTAGAGCACTGCGTGCGTCGAGCCGGCAATCCGCTTTTCTGCGCTGTTGTAGGCGAGTCCAATGTCAAACTTCGCTTGATCGGTGTCCTCGCCATTACCGTAGGCAAAGACGATCCCGTTGGCGATGACGGGCGGTTCCGCTCGATTCATGTCCCGCGAAACCCAGGCGGGCGTCAACTGCCATTTTCCGTTCTTTTCCTCCACCTTGAAGGCAGCGATCGCCCCATTTTTTACCGGCCCATACTCCAAAGGTGCCTTGAATGCCGAGTGCTTTGGCCCCCAGAAGGGACTCAAGACCCACCTTGTCCCCTTCGCGTCAACCCAGCTAGCCATTGAACCCCAGATACCCGCCGAAGCGAAGTTGACCTCCTCATTGCAAATCAGAGGTGTCCGGTAAAGTGGCGTGCGATGGTCATCCCCTCCAATTGCCTCTGTATCCATGAGGTAGATGCGGCATTCCTTCCCGGCATCGACCATCAATTCCTTTCCCTTGTGATTGAATATCGCCGGTGTCACCTGCATATCCAGATCACGTTTCCAAAGCCACTCGGCATTTGATGGCCCGTAGTAGTCGACGAGCTTGACGGCCTTCGTCACGGGATCGAGTTGGACGCCGATGATCCCGTTGCCAAAAACGCCATTCTCCGGATCCCAGCGTCCGTCTCCAGTTCCGGTGACGAAGGCCGTCAAGCTCGTCGACTACTACGGGCCATCAAATGCCGAGTGGCTTTGG
>JANNRD010000678.1:0-7140 GCA_031401095.1 Acidobacteriota bacterium | reverse complement strand
AATGCGAATTCGTCAGCGGCGACTCCCTCGATGAGAGGGTGACCCGCCTCGCTGATCGAATACTCGAGGTGACTCGATCTCTCTGAGACATGTCGCAAAAGTACATGAACGATATTTCCGTCATTCTCTTTGCCCCGTCCGGCTTCGACCGAGCTGCGCAAGGCGTCGCAGGTGAAGGCCGCAGACTCGCCGACGCCTTCGGTGGCCGCCTCCACGCCGTTATCCTCGGAACTCCGGACCAGGCGAGCGCCAATGCCATTGCCGCCATCGCAAATGACATCACCGTCATCGATGATCCGCGCCTCGCCGACTATCAACCAGAACTCTACCTCCAGGCTCTGACTCAAGTCCTTCGCCCCCTCGCCCCGCGCGCGGTGCTCATGAGCAATGACACATACAGCCAGGAGCTAGCGCCGCGGCTGGCCCATCGACTTGGCGGGAGCGCGGTCGGCGATGCCGTCGAGATTCGTCCTAGCGATCAGACTCTCTCCGTCAGACGAAGCGTCTACGGTGGAAAGGCCGAAGCGATCATCGAGCTCAAGCGTTCTCCGGCAGTTGTCTGGCTGCGCGCGCGCGCCCTTGCGCCTGCGACACCTCGCGCCGATGACCTCGCAGCCGTCAGCCGCGCAGAGTGCCAGCTTTCGATAACCAACCAGCTGCACCTTGTCGAGCGCGTCGTCGCCGCAACCGGTGAGACGCGTCTTGAAGATGCCCGCGTCATCGTCTCCGGTGGTCGCGGTATCGGTGGACCCGAGCCGTTCCGCGATCTCGAAGCCGTCGCCGCCCTCCTCTCCGGCCAGGTAGCCGCTTCGCGCGCGGCCTGCGACTCGGGATGGGTGCCTCCGTCGTTGCAAGTTGGTCAGACTGGTAAGAAAGTGGCGCCGGGGCTCTATCTCGCCGTCGCGATTCACGGAGCAAGCCAGCACCTCGCGGGCATCTCCGATGCAAAGGTGATCGCCGCGATCAACATCGATCCCGATGCGCCGATCTTCAAGCACTGCACTTTCGGGATTGTCGAAGATTATCGTAAGGTGATTCCCCTCCTGCGCGAGCGGCTCGCGTCAGCGCAACGATGAACCACTCTCTGGCGACACGCGAGGTCTTCTGGAACATCGCACACGTCTGGGTGATGTACCTGCTCTTTGTGTTCGCCTTGGGCGTCGCAGGCTACGGCCTCTATCGACGGATCGCGAGATGGAAGCTCGGACTCCCGCTCAATCGATTCGATCGACCTGGCGCCCGCCTGCAGATGCTCGTCAAACACGCGCTCGCGCAGGGCCGCACCGTACGCGAAGGCTCCGCCGCAGTCTTTCATACGCTGATCTACACCGGCTCTATCATTCTGACTATCGCGACGACCGTCGTCTTTCTCGACTACGACCTCGGTGTCCCGCTTATGCGCGGCCGGTTCTACCTTTACTTTCAGTCGTTCCTGGTAGACATCTTCGGCGCCTTTGTCGTCGTTGGCGTGCTCATCGCAATCATTCGACGCTTCTTTGTAAAGCCGCAGAAACTTGTCTTGACGGTTGAGGCGGGTGGGATTCTTACGGCGATATTTGCGATCGCGTTGACCGGGTTTCTGGTCGAAGGCTGGCGCATTGCAGTCACTGCCGACCCGTGGGGCACCTGGTCGCCATTCGGTTATCTCATCGCACGCGCATCCACTCGCTTGATGAGCAAAGATTCAATGCGCACGGCTCACCTCGTCACCTGGTGGACGCACGCTTCTCTCGTCTTCGGTTTCCTCGCCTGGGCCCCATACACAAAGATGGCGCACGTCATCTTTGGGCCATTGAACATCTATACTGCGGCTCTGACTCCGATTGGCGCTTCTCTCAAACCGATAGACTTCGACAAAGCCGAGACGCTTGGAGTAAAGACCCTCGCGGGCTTCACCTGGAAAGACCTTGCTGACTTTGATGCCTGCACCGAATGCGGCCGGTGCACGTCGGTCTGCCCTGCGCACGCTGTTGGCAAGGAACTCTCGCCGCGCGATCTGATCCTCGATCTGCAAGCCTTCATGCACAGCGCGCCGGACATCACCGTCCCAATCGTCGGCACGGTGAGTGCGGCTTCGCGGGAGGCGCTCTGGCAGTGCACTACCTGTGGCGCCTGTGTTGAAGCGTGTCCTGTTTTTATCGAGCAGATGCCAAAGATCGTCGATCTGCGGCGCTATCTGGTTATGGAGGAGGCCGAGTTTCCCGAGACGATGCAGGAAGCGATCACTTCCCTCGAATCGCGTGGTCATCCGTTCCGTGGCACGCAGGCGAGCCGCATGGACTGGACGGAGGGGCTCAACATCAAGACGATAGACGAGGCGCGCGACGCTGAAGTCCTCTTCTGGGTCGGGTGTGGTGGCGCGCTGATCGAGCGCAATCAGAAAGTGGTTCGCGCGACCGCGCAGTTGCTCGAGCTGGCGGGGGTCAGCTTCGCGATTCTTGGTCGCGAAGAGAAGTGTACCGGCGATCCGGCGCGACGCATTGGCAACGAATTCCTCTTCAAGATGCTGGCGGAGGAGAACACCGAACGGCTTAATAATTATGGCGTCAAAAAGATAGTCACTTCGTGCCCACACTGCTTTAATACTTTCCGCAACGAGTATCCGCAGTTCGGAGGCCACTTCGAGGTGTATCATCACAGCGAGTTTCTGGCCGGGCTGGTGGCCGAGGGAAGGCTGCAACCGCAGACGCTCTCTGATCGAGAAGTGACCTTTCACGATCCGTGCTATCTCGGCCGGCAGAACGGTGTCTTTGACGCGCCGCGTGAATTGGTGCAGATTTCGACGCGATCTCCGTTGCGGGAGATGAAGCAGAATCGCGCCGAGAGTTTCTGTTGCGGTGGCGGCGGCGGGATGAGCTTTATCGAGGAACCCAAGGACAAGCGAGTCAACCAGGAGCGCGCGCGTCAGATTCTCGAAACGGGCGCGAATGTCGTCGCCGTCGGTTGTCCGTTCTGTCTGACGATGCTCGAAGATGGAGTAAACGCGCGCAAAGGCGACCGCGACGTCCGGGTTATGGATATATCCGAGATTCTTCTCGAATCGGTAAAATGAAGAAGGGAAGAAACAACGGAACAGACGGAATTGCACGGAAAAGACGGAAATTAGCTGTTTATCGCATCTTTCCGTGCCTTCCGTGTTCTTCCGTGTGTTCCGTTGTTTCTCCCCTAAAAGGAGCAAAATGGATCTCAATCTGACCTCCGCTGAACAAGAGTTTCGCGATGAGGCTCGCACCTGGCTCGAAGCCAATCTCCCGCCACCATTCGCGGGGAGCAAAAACGAAGAAGAGCAGGGTGACTATTTCAGCTACCTGCGCGCCTGGCAGCGAAAGGTCTACGAAGGCGGGTGGGCGGGATTGTCGTGGCCGAAGGAGTATGGATGTCGTGCAGCGGGTCTGATCGAGCAGGCGATCTTCCAGGAAGAGTGGGCGCGTGCAGAAGCGCCTCCGCTGATCAATGTTCTCGGTCTCTCATTGATCGGACCGACGATCATCGCGGTCGGCACTGAAGAACAGAAGCGCCGGTATCTTCCGAAGATTCTTTCCGCCGAAGAGATCTGGTGTCAGGGATTCTCTGAGCCGAACGCTGGCAGTGATGTCGCTGCGCTTGGGACCAAGGCTGTTCGTGATGGCGATGACTTCATCGTCAATGGGCAGAAGATCTGGACCAGTCTGGCGCATGCCGCTGACTGGTGTTTGTTACTTGTGCGCACCGATGCGAGCGCGGTAAAGCACAAGGGCATCACCGCAGTGCTCCTCAATATGCGTACCAAGGGTGTGACCGTTAGACCGCTCAAACAGATCACTGGTGAGTCCGCGTTCAATGAAGTGTTCTTCTCGAATGTGCGAGTCCCTGTGGCCAACGTTCTCGGCGAGATCAACAAGGGCTGGCATACAGCTATCGCGACGCTTATGAATGAGCGCGCGCATCTGGGCACGGGCACCTATGTTCAGTTCAAACGCAATCTCGAACAGTTGATCGAGCGGGCTCGAGTGACCAATCGGGGTGGAAAGCCGGCGAGCGCGGATCCGCTGATCCGGCAGAAGCTGGCGCAGTCTTATCTCGATCTCGAGGTATTTCGTTTGACGAATCTGCGGGCGCTTTCAAAGATGGCGAACTCGAAGGTGCCCGGACCCGAGGGTTCAATACTGAAGATCTTCTGGAGCGAGTTGAACCAGCGGATGCAGCAGACGGCGATGGAGACTCTCGGACCGCATGCGCAGTTGAAGGATTTTGATGAGGGCAAGTGGGTCTTCAATTATCTAAGAACTCGCGGTAATACGATCGAAGCGGGAACGAGCGAGATACAAAGAAACATCGTCGCTGAACGCGTCCTTGGTTTGCCAAAGAGCTACTAGGCGGAGACTGAAGAAGAAGACTCACGCGAAGGCGCGAAGAACGCGAAAAGACGCGAAGGATGATGGGGATTGGGTTCGTGCCTCGCTCCTCTTCGCGTCGTTCGCGGCTTCGCGTGAGTCTTCTTCTTTGATTAGCGGCGGAGTCGACTCGAAAGGAACCAATGCAAGCAAACTGGAGTGTACTGCTGACGACTTTTGTGACGATTTTTCTGGCTGAACTGGGAGACAAGACGCAGTTGGCAGCGATGACGATGGCGGCGCAGACAAGAAAGCCCTGGACTGTCTTTATCGGCGCTTCCCTGGCGCTGGTGTGTGTCACCGCAGTCGGTGTCGTTGTCGGCGGCGCGGTCAGTCAGTACGTACCGCTTGAATGGGTCAAGCGAGTAGCGGCAATCGGCTTCATGGTGATTGGGGCGCTGATGCTGGCGGGGAAGCTCTGATGCGCCTTCGGACTTTCTCGTTTGTCAGAGCATAAGAAGTGACAAGTGACGAGCGAGTTAACCGTCGCTCGTCACCTGTCACTCAACACTCTACCTCCCGTCGTTGCTGTTATCGTTGGCGTTGCTGTCGTGGATGAAGACCACCTGACCGTTTGGCAGATGGACCTGGGCGTCACCACGCGTGCGTGAGAATCCGGAGCAGCCCTGGAGTGCCGCTTCGACGCGGGCACTCAAAAGAACAAAGACACACCTCTGCCTGCGAAAGCGCGCCACGCCGCTGAACTGCGTACCCAGTCGGCAACTGGCGAAGAGGTAGTCTCCCGTCAGGGTGTTGAACCTCAGCACATCCCCGGTTTCATCGTCCTCCAGCGAGGCATCGAATCCATCTTCTCCGGCTCCAGCAATCTGTAGAATCCGTCCGGGAAAGTACTCCGTTACGAAAACGTCACCCGATCGAGGATCTCGCACCATCCCAGTGGGACTCGCGAGCCCTCCAGTAACCAACTGGCCTGTCGCAGGCACGCCCCGGAAAAGCTGCAGCCTGCCGGGAGTATTGGGCACGAGCTGGTTCAAGGAGTGCTCAAGGGTGAAATACTCTTCATTGCCATTACGCGTACGCACCGGAGAGACATCGATCGCGGTGGTCAATCCCGCAATGCCGGTTTGGGCCGAACCCGTCACCGGATCGATGCTCAACACCTGAGCGGTACCGGGAGCAAACGGGAAGCCGGTTAGCAGCGTCACCAGCAGCCGTCCTTCGAAGAAGCGTATGCCGTCCGGCACAGCGTCGCGGAATGGCGGTCCCAGCATCGGGAAGAGAGGATTCGGAATTGGCGCAAAGGTCGTGATCTTCGTCACCGCTCCTGAAGGAAGATCGATGCGAAGGATGGTGTTCTGACTTGCATCGACAAGAAATATCCGCTGTCCCACCAGTGTCAGTGCGAAAGGATTTGCGGCGCGCGCGTTGATAACCGGGTCACTGGTGTAGTCCGGAAAGTCTACAATCAACCTGACCTTTGCGCCCACCCCTTGCGCATTGAAGAGTGTCACGGTTGAGCCGGCCTTGAGCGCGTCGTGATCGCTGCGCTTGAGTACAAACCCGCTCTGCAGTTCGTCTAGATCGACGCCGAAGTCGACCGAGAGAACAGAACTCAGAATCGGACTTGACGGATTCGGATTGGGAATCTCCGTCGGAGGAGGGCCGGGAATTGTCGCACCACCGCCTCCGATGGCGACATAAAGAGTAGTTCCCTGAGAGTCGATTCCACTTGGTCCGCTCGGCGCTCCGCGTGCCTCAATTCCCGAGGGTAGCCCCTCAATCAGCCGCAGTATCTGACCACAACGGCTGACACGCGCAACAGCACCTGTGTTTGGTCCGTTGCCCGACTCCGAAGCAAGAATGTAGCCATCTTCGGTGAGCGCTAGTTTCGCTGGTGCTTTCAATCCTGTTGCGATTACCGTCGGTGCCTGGGCCAGACCAGAGACCGCGAGGAGCAGCAATGAGGCAAGAAAGAATCCGGCGCGAAATACCGATTTGTTTGTCACTAGTGACCTCCAATTTCTGTTGATAGTTGATCGCCTCGAGTCTGACAAGAATGGCTGACTCGAAGGCTTTCAACGTTGGTTCATTTCGACTGAAGCAATGAGTTATGGCAGATGAGTACTGACCCATCAGAGTCCTCAGTAAAGTGCAGTCTCCCGGATTCGACCCACCTATAGATCAGCCGGGTCCGAACGCTGATGACGGCGGCAGCGAGGTCGGGCTTCCACGCTTGCACCGTCTCCCCGCACGTCGGACACCACATCCGTCCTCTGCTTCCGCGTCTGACGACGAGGACTTCCTCGGTCTCGACGGTAATCTCCGTGCGTTTTGTCTTCACGTCTTCCCCGATTGCTATGCTCCGAGTGACAGGGCCTTGGATTATACTCAAGGTAGCTGTTTGTGTTCTCGATGTCGAGGCCCATTGTGGACGAGCGGCTTCCTAAATGTCTTTAGGACAGCACTTATCTTTTCTAGGTTTTCTAAAGGCGAGCGTGGACCCAGCAAACCAGGACCTTTACGAGTTCGGTCCCTTTCAACTTGATGCGGGAAAGCGAATCCTTCGGCGCGAGGGGGAGCCGGTGCCCCTCGCGCCGAAGGCCTTGGACATGCTTATCGTCCTGGTCAGGCATCAGGGACAAGTGCTCGAAAAGGACCGGCTCATGGAGTTGCTCTGGCCCGACAGTGTCGTCGAGGAGGCCAACCTTGCAATCAACGTCTCGGCGCTGAGGAAGGCCCTCGGTGAGAGTCCGAGCGAGCGGAAGTACATCCTCACGATCCCGGGCAAGGGCTATAAATTCGCGGC
>JANNRD010000677.1:0-3339 GCA_031401095.1 Acidobacteriota bacterium | reverse complement strand
TGTCGTTCATAAACTTCGTTCGCTACCACGATTACGATCCAGTTGTGCTTCTCGAGAAGAACTCTTGGACAGATTGGCGTGGCAAGGCTCAGCTCGCGGCGGGATCGAATGATCCAGATAGAGTGCGGCTCAAGGCGGGTTTGATGCGGGCGGCCACAGTGAACGGCCCGAGAGAGCTGCGTCTGCTTCTTGACGTAGCGTCGCGATTGCAGCAGCAAGATGTCGAAGGCGCGCTGGAAGCTGCTGGATCGTCTGCTTTGGCCGTGCACTACAGACTTTGGGGAAAGCCGGGCGCTAAGTTGGGGTTCGAAACGCTGCGGAACTCCTTCGAAGCGCTGGCTCGAAACACGGCCTTTCTGTCTGATCTCGTCGAAGTCCTGGCATGGGCTGACTCGGAATCTCGAGTTGGCGCCTTACGGTTGAATTTGCCGTTCGACTCTACACTTGAACTGCATGCTCAGTATGGCTTCGACGTGATCAAAGCTGCATTGAGGAAGGCGACGTTTGAATCGGCGGCAGAGCGGGGAGTGGGGCTGCTTCTTTGTCCGGATCTCAAGGCTTACGCTTTGTTCGTGACCTTCCAGAAGACAGAGCGGGAGTTCTCGCCGAGTAGAATGTATGCCGACTATCCGGTCAGTCGCGAGCTAATGCACTGGGAGTCGCCTTCGAACATTGCGCAGGCAATGGTGACTGGCCAGAATCTTATCCATCACGAAGATCGCAGTTACTCCATACTGATCTTCGCGCGAACGGCGAAGCGAGACAAGGGCTACACGGTTCCGTTTACCTTTATCGGTCCGGCTCAAGTCGAGAGCTTTGAGGACGATCGTCCGATCAAGATCGTTTGGCATCTGAGTCACCCGATGCCGGCAGCGATGTTCGAGGAGAATCGGCGCGGGGCGTGATCGGCACCCAACTGCAACCCTCAGGATCGAGCATGTCGGCCCGGTCGAGGTCTTCGTAGTCAGCGAGAGTCTCGTCCGAAGTCATTCCCGAACTTAGCAATTCAAGGATCATCTCGACGGGGTAGCGTAGTCCCCGGATAGTAGGCTTTCCATGGCATATCTTCGGATCGATCGTGATGCGTTCAGTGAGATCCATGATACTGATACTCCTGTGAAGTCTGGCGGCAACAGCTTGAGTGCCACTTTCTGCCCCAAGCCGGTATCTATCGCCAAGTAGACATCGCCCATCCCACCCGTTGCGAGCAACGACAGCACCTGGTAATGGTTGATGCTGTGTCCGACGAGCGACCACAACGGACCGGTTTGCTCCGCCGCGGCAGAATGAGTGGGGGAGGCACCAGAGTTCGTAGTCCCGCCTTTAGGCGGAATAGTTCGGAATCGCAGAATTCCGCCTGAAGGCGGAACTACGAACTTATGTTCGGATGTCGCCGAAGGCGACACTTTCAATAGGTTGAAACCCCGACCTCGAGTATTAAGTTGCGACTTTGATTTGAACTTGCGACGTTCATTTACAAGTAGTGCCTGAGTCTTATGGAAGGGCTTCGTTTTGATTACCCAATCGAAGGTCTGCCCAGCTTTCGAGGTGATGCGATCCCTGGCGACGCGACGGTACAGAGAAAAGGAGCGGCAGTGTTTGTGTTCAGAGTACACGCTTTAGCGAGAGACGTTCGTAAGCGGGCAGCACGATAAAGCGTGAACTCTGAACGCTCCGCCTTTCCTCCGACCACTGACCCTCGAGACGCCTTGCTAATATCACACTGCCGCCGATAACCCCAGGATTTGACTGTGACAGATCGGAGAAAGGAAAGGGTACGAGAACTACCGCGCCAGCTGTAGGTGTGACCACGCCTCGTCCTCCTCTGGCCTCATCCAATCTTCAGCTGGCGCTTGCTCCCTCAGAAGCGCGGTTTCGGAAGCAGAGGTCGCTGGCTCTTCTTCGAGGATAGTGACTAACGCCCGTCTCAAAGCCGAGAGCTTGATGGATTCGAGTAGATGAACATTGCCGTTCTGTGCGACAAGCCAACCAAGATTCTGCATCGCTCTATTTGCCAAAACAATACACCGCGCTTCGAGTTCTGATGTAGATGCGCCCGTCCGCAATCGCCGGGGTCGCGAAGCACTCGTCATCCAACTCGTTCACCCCCAGTACCTCCCAATCGCCAGCCGCTTTCAACACAGACACGGCTCCCGCCTGGCCGATCAGGAAAACCTTGTCGTCCGCCGCAACCGGCGAAGAGAAGTACTTGTCGATCGCACCCGGCAAGCGTCCCTGCTTAATCACGTTCCCCGTCGCTGGATCAAACGGAAGCAAGATCCCGCTATCGTTGATCATGTACACATTGTTCTGTGAGAGTGAGTCCGCTTAAATCACGACACCCGTCGTGACAAGAAAGGAGAAAACCGGCATGGCCGACCTTGGAGCGTGAAGCGTTCGAACGGGGAAACACTTTTTCTTGTGGCTATGCCGCGCTGCGGCTCTGCGACCTCCGCTCCCTCCGCGCTAAATGTTCATCCGCTGCTTTCCTTTGGAAGGAGAGCGCGATTGCGTCCGTCAATTCGGCAGATTGCGCAACTCCATCTCAAGCGGGTATTGATTTCCAATGCTCGGCGCGCGCGGTCAGAAGATGTATTAGGTCTGGCCAAGCGTGCAGGGTGGCAGGGTCGAAATCTGCGCCATTCGGCCAGACTAACGTCTGAACTTCGGCGTCAATCCTGACCTGATCGAACAGACCCAGGTCCAGCAGCGGCCCGTATAATTCTCCAGCCAGGACGGGCATGAAGTCGATCCGCTGCTCGGTGTTGTCGTCAAACTGGACGCGTAGCACATATGGCGAGGTGATTTCAAATGATACGACCCGGTAGATAGGATGGCTCATAGAGAGATTTTACGATTCAGGGGCACGGCCTCCCCCGCATCAAGCTGTGCTGACCGATGGCAACGTACATGCCATTCTCAAGGATGAATAAGAAATCCGCTTGGCGTGCTCCGGTCGATCCTGTCGGTATGCGCGCCGTCGTAGTGAATGACCACTCATGCCGAGAAGCTGCCTTGCAACAGATTCACTACAGCATTGATTATCTGTTCAAAAGCTTCCTTCTTCAGTTCACCAACTCTAGCTACGATCAGATTGCCACTTGCAGTAAACAACTTTCCCGGTCGGGCATGGCTGATTACCTTCAGTGACCCGCTCGAAAAATCTGTATCATCGATTTCAACCGCACTCGGATCAGCATAAGAGTTGCTCGTGACCTGACAGAGCACCCAATCACCCTTACCAGCATCGGCTAGTACTACGGCAGGGCGGAGCTTTGACTGTGACAGATCGGAGAAAGAAAAGGGTACGAGAACTACCGCGCCAGCTGTAGGTGTGAC